>JANPGH010000124.1:0-20340 GCA_031423795.1 Elusimicrobiota bacterium
TTCTACAGCGGCTGGGGATCGGTCTGCCGAGACGGATGCGAATTCCGGAACATCTGGTGTCTCAAATGTAGTGCCAACTTTTGAAACCAGATCTAGGAAATTACAGCGTTATTCTGTATTGACTGCGGAAGTTGGGCTAACCCGGCCCCGGCCAATGGGCTCATTGTCAGCGGGTCCGTCGGCGTTGGAACCAACGCCCCCGCGTATAATCTTGACGTGAACGGAAGCCTGCGCGTTACCGGTGGCGTGACCATTGCCAGCGGTGGCCCCGGGGTGGGAAAAGTGCTGACCTCAGACGCCGCCGGCAACGCCACCTGGCAGGGCGGCGGCGGTTGGCCGGGCGGGTAGCTACTGCATCATCCAGGCCCGAGGGCAAGTGTGCCCCGGTGGATTTGCGGCCATAAATCCAGCCCTTGGGGCGCTTTCGCCGACCCCTTCGTGGGAAATGAGCCTGATCGCCGGCGATGCCTCGTCCCAGATCGGTGGCGGCTATTCATGGGGCATGGCGCACGGTCATGCGGGTCCGACCCAGTTGTGGGCTTGGTGTTGCAAGTGACCAAGTTCCTGGAATATTGACAGAATCTGATATCCATGTTAAAGTCCTGACATGTCCCGGCTGACCACCGCCGCCCTTTTCTTATCCTTGACGACCCTTTTATTTAGGTTCGCTCCGGCGCGGGTTTCTGCGCACTTTGTTTCGGTCCCGCAGTCAATACAAAGCGCTGCTCCCCACTATGGGGACCGTGACCACTCTCAAAATCAGGCGCCGGACTCGCCCGTCAACGACGCTGATGATGCGACCGACGCGGATGGCAACGACGCCCACAGCCATGGCTCGGTCGTCCATTTTTTGCCGACGCTCGAGGTCTTTGACGAATCTTCCGCGATGTCAATTCCGCCGGATCATAGCCTCAAGCCTCTTCTCCCGCCTCCCGACGCCGCCGCGCTCCTCTAAGAGAGCGCTCCCCCTGTCCCACCCGTAGGGCGTTCACGCTCAACGCGACTGGTTCCTATCGTCCCGCCGCGTCTACATCATCGGTGAATTTGGGAGAAATGCATTGAAATCACAATTCGACTTTTTCAAGACAGACTTATTGGCCGGACTCGTCGTCTTCCTCGTGGCCCTTCCCCTCTGCCTGGGGATCGCCCTGGCCAGTGGAGCGCCGCTGTTTTCGGGGATTATTTCCGGAGTCGTTGGCGGAATCGTCGTGGGAATTTTGAGCAAGTCCTCGATCAGCGTGGCGGGACCGGCCGCGGGCCTGACCGCGATCGTGCTGGCCGCGATCGCGAGCCTGGACTCGTTTCAGACCTTCCTGCTGGCTGTTTTCCTGGCGGGACTAATTCAGATCGCGATAGGATTTGCCCGCGCCGGGATTTTCTCGAGCTATCTGCCGTCCAATGTCATCGAGGGGATGCTCGCCTCGATCGGCGTCATCATTATCATTAAGCAAATCCCCCATGCATTCGGGTGGGATGCGGGCGGATTGCATGCGGGAGCTTTGCTTATCACCGGCGTTTCGCTGGCGATACTCGTTGCTTGGAACTCGGTCGAGCGGCTGAAAAAGATCAAAGCTGTGCCCGGCGCCCTGGTCGCAGTACTCGCCGGGATCGCGATCGATGCCGCCTTGAAAGCCGCCGATTCTCCATGGGCGCTAAGACCCGAACATCTTGTGAATCTGCCTGTGCCGCGGTCCTGGAGCGGTTTTCTCGACCTCTTCTCGCGCCCCGATTTCTCAAAAATCATCGACGGACGTGTATGGGTGACGGCTGCGACGATCGCCGCGGTCGCGAGCGTCGAAACGCTCTTGTGCATCGAAGCTGCCGACAAACTCGATCCGCTTAAGCGCTTTACCGACGCGAATGCCGAGCTGAAGGCCCAGGGGGTCGGAAACATGTTGTCCGCGCTGCTCGGAGGCATACCAATGACTTCGGTGATCGTGCGCACCTCGGCAAACGTGAACTCCGGAGGTCGAACCAAGACCGCGACAATTGCGCATGGGGTATTTTTGCTGGCATCCGTCTTGGCGATCCCGGCGGCCCTGAACCGAATTCCGCTCGCATGCCTGGCGGCGGTCCTTTTAATAACCGGGTTAAAGCTGGCGAGCCCCGCGGTCTTTCGGCATATGTGGCGCTCGGGGAAGTATCAGTTTATCCCCTTCGCCGTTACCGTCGCCGCGGTCATAACGACAGACTTGCTCAAGGGCGTCGGAATCGGACTTGCGGTCAGCGTGATCTTCATCCTCACGGGCAACATGAAGCAGGCCTATCACTTCAAAAAGGAAGAACATCTCGAAGGCGAGACCATCCTTCTAGAGCTTGCGCAGGAAGTTTCGTTCTTGAAAAAGGCAGCGATCAAGCGCGTCTTGCGGGACTTGCCGGAACGGGCGAACCTCGTGATCAACGCAGCGCGAACGGCGTACATCGACCACGACGTCCTGGAAATGCTCCGCGACTTCCTGCGCACTGGGTCGAAGGAAAGGAATATACGGGTCCGGCTCGTCGGATTTCGGAAAGCCTACAAAGTAGAGGAGGTTGTTCATGTCTCATAAAAGGGAAGTGCATTCGTCATTCTCATCCAACCATCAACGAGGCCTTATGCGTCATTGTCTGATTCTTTCCGCGTGCCTGTTGGCGTTGCCTTTAGCAACATTCGCCGCCCGCATCGACGCCCGTCCGGTGGCATCCGATACCGTCCATTCGTCCGGAAAATACGCGGCGGCGATGCGCTTAAGCCCGGATGGGCTGCGCGTGCTGGCCACGCTCGAACGCTGCCGCGAGAATGTCTTCGACTGGCCTCGCCAATGCTCGGAGGAAGTATTTTTCGAGATCCCGGGACTAACCGTGGACGCGGAAAATCGGAGGGTTATGAACGGCGACGAGGTCGTGGCCCGCTGGAGCCGATTTGGCCGATTCCTGCGGCTGGAGCCGAATTTCCGATTGGCCCACGAGATCACAACGGAGCATAACGTACAGCCGATCGGGTCTTCGACTTTGCGCCGGGCGACGTTGTATTTGGAGCAGATTTGAAATCAATAGGAGGCATCAAGTTTATGCAAAAGCTCATCAATGGAATCCATCAGTTCCAGTCGAATCATTTCGCCAATCAAAGGGAGCTGTTCGAGCGCTTGGCGCACGGGCAGAATCCGGAGGCGCTGTTCATCACCTGTTCGGACTCGCGCATTAATCCCAACCTGATCACCCAGACGGAACCGGGCGATCTCTTCATTGTGCGCAATGCGGGCAACATCGTGCCTCCGTATGGAGCCGGTCAGGGGGGCGAAGCCGCCAGCATCGAGTTCGCAGTGGCCGGATTGGGCGTCCAGCACATCGTGCTCTGCGGCCACTCGCATTGCGGCGCGCTCAAAAGCCTGCTAAAGCCCGAGTCACTGCACGACATGCCCGCGGTCGCAAACTGGCTTTCCCACGCCGAGGCCACGCGTCGAATTATGCGTGAAAAATATGCTGACCGGACGGGCGAAGCGCTGCTAACGACGGCGGTCGAAGAAAATGTGCTGATCCAGCTCGAGAACCTGCGCACTCATCCGACCGTGGCCTCCGGCCTCGCCTGCGGGAAAATGAAGCTGCATGCGTGGGTTTATAAGATCGAGACAGGGCAGATATTTGCATACGATGCGGCAGACGGCCAGTTTATACCGCTGCAATCTCCCGCGATCGAGTCGGGCGTTCCCGGGCGCCAGCAGAGACCCAATTAAGGCAATTCTATTTCACAGAGAATTCATCGATATTTCAGTCGGGGTTCATTCCGGTCTATTAAAATCGACGCGATGAGAAGTTGGCTCATAATAGATTGGGGGATATCATGAAAAATCGCGTATGGGGCGCTGCGGCGTTGTTGTTGGGCGGTCTTTGACCATTGCCACGCCGGTTCTTCTCTCGTCTGCGACCACGTTTACGATCATCGCCAGCAGTGGGGCCTGCTCCTCCGGTCACGGCATCTGGTCTTACTTTCTTAAATAATCGACCAAAAGAGAATCCGTTCACGGCCCCCGTTGCGCGCTTCGCGGGGGCCGTCGCTTTTATTCCATTGCCGCCCGAGTATAGGCGATAATGTGTCGAGCTCATGGCGATGGATTGGATTCTTCTTCAATTGGCGGACTCCGCCTTTCCGACGGGTGGATTTGCCCATTCCGCCGGACTTGAAGCTGCGGCCCAGCAAGGGGAAATCGACGAGAACGGCGTGTCGGGGTGGGCGCGGCAGTTGATATGGCAGACGGGATACGCGTCGCTTCCATTCGTCGGTTCCGCCTATGACGCACCGCGGCAGCTGACCGATTTGGACCGACATTGCGACGCATTCCTAAATAATTGTGTGGCCAATCGAGCCAGCCGCCGGCAGGGCCGGGCGTTCATGTTGGCCTGCGCCGAGGCCTTCGGACGCCGCCGACTGCGGCGTTGGGCCGACGACGAGGCGCTCTGCCTCCATCACGCGCCCGCCTTCGGCGCGGCTGCAGCCGAGCTGGGGGCCCCTCGGCTCGACGTCCTGCGGATTTTCCTTTTTTCGACGCTCCGGTCTGGGCTGTCGGCGTCGGTGCGCTTGGGATTGGCCGGCCCGCTCGAATCCCAGCGCTTGCAGGCGAGACTGTCGGGCGAGCTTGAATCGGTGCTGGAGCATTGCGCGAACATCAGCGCACAAGACGCGGCTCAAACCGCGCCGATACTCGAGATTTTGCAAGGCGCCCAGGACCGGCTTTATAGCCGACTTTTCCAATCATAGGAGAGAATATGGACCACGATCACGGTCACGGACACAGCCATGCGCACGACGAGACTCCCGGCGATTTTACGCAACGAGAACGACCCCGGCGCCGCGACATGGCTCGGCGGGCTTTTACTGTTGGCATCGGCGGGCCCGTCGGCAGCGGAAAGACGGCGCTTTTGCTGGCGCTGTGCCGCGCATTGCGCGACCGCGTCAGCCTGGGAGTGGTGACCAACGACATTTATACAAAGGAAGACGCCGAATTCTTGATCCGCAACGAGGCGCTACCCCAAGCGCGCATTCGTGCAGTTGAGACCGGCGGTTGCCCACATGCGGCCATTCGCGAGGATGTCAGCCATAACCTTCTCGCGCTGCAAAGCCTGATGAAGCAGTGGAAGCCGGATCTTTTATTTGTCGAGAGCGGCGGCGATAATTTAGCCGCGCAATACAGCCGCGAACTCGCTGACTACACGATATATGTGATCGACGTGGCCGGCGGCGACAAGGTCCCGCGTAAAGGCGGCCCCGGTATCACTCAATCGGATCTATTAGTGATCAACAAAACGGACCTCGCCCCTCACGTGGGTGCCGACCTATCCGTCATGGATCGCGACGCTAAGCGCATGCGCGGGACTGGGCCGTTCGTTTTCGCGCAGGTCACGAAAGGCAAGGGCGTCGACGACGTAAGCCGCCATATCTTGGCGGCGGCGGGGCTGACGGGCGCCAAAAAAATCGTTGTTCGAAAACGTTAATTCTTCTGTTTTGGCGCTCGGCCCTGCAAAAAGGCATTTCGCCTGCTATACTCCAAAATCTCCCTTTCAACGCACACCGACACTAAAGGTACCGTTTGGTCGCTTTACTAGCCGCCTAACGCCGTGCGTGTCCGGCGTCGCGGCTTCAGACGTCCGCCCACTGCCGAAGCAGATTGTGATAGACGTCGGTCAGCCCGACGGTCGCAGGCTGCTTGCAGGGTAAAAGAGCATGTGTCCTGTCGGTCGGCTCACTGAGGAACAACGTCGCCGAGAGGTCGGTGCGCAGGACGTCACGCCTCGTGGTCAGTCCCTGCTCGTCGATGAGTTGGCGCGGGACAACGGTGATCGATTGAGGTGTTTCACTGCCCGGATAATCGCGCGAGGTGAGGGAATTGGCGATCCAGCGCGGTTTGCGCGCGGTGAGCGAAGCGGGCACGTAAGCGCCCGAGCCCTCGCCGCTTCCGCTGGTCGAACACCACGCCGAGGGACGCCACGCTCGCCGCCATCAAGACCCAAAGCACGGCCGAATCTCCGACCAGCGCCAGCTTCTTAAAAAGTTCGTTTATAGTATCTATTGAGATCGTGTCTCAATAAGAACGCAGACCCGCGGAGGAGGACTTTGTATGATTGTCACGCACGTTGACCCCTGAAAAGCCCCTGACCTTTCAGCTCCGGCCACGCAAAACCGCGTATATTAAACCCACGCCCGCGGTCGTCATCGATTTGCCGAAGTGGGAGGCGATGGACGCAGCCTATCGCGCGTTGTGCGCGATCCTCTTCAATTTCGTTCACGGTTCAGGGCATCCGGGCGGGAGCATTTCCGCGGGCCGTATCATGTTCTCGCTGATGTTCTCGAACCTGCGTTACGATTTTTCGCGGCCCGATGCGGTCGACAATGATCTTCTGGTATACGCCGCAGGCCACAAATCCACCGGGCTATACGCAGCGTCCGCTTTGCGTGATGAGTGGATGAGAATCGCGCGTCCTGATCTCTTGCCCCCGGACAAGAGGCGACTGCGTCTCGAGGACTTGCTCGGATTTAGGCGCAATCCGACGCAGTCAACCCCGCTTTTTAAAAAATTTAATTCTGTCGCTCTCGACGGCCATCCGACGCCACTAACGCCCTTTGTTCCGGCGGCCACGGGAGCTTCTGGCGTCGGCGACACGACGGCCGTGGGCCTGGCGATCGCCGCAATGGACGCCTTTGGCGCCAAAGGGCCGCGAATCCACATTCTCGAGGGCGAGGGCGGCATGACCGCCGGACGCGTGCACGAGGCCATCGCCGCCGCGGCGACGGCGGGGCTGTCGAATACGATCATGCACATCGATTGGAACCAGGCGTCGATCGATTCCGACCGCGTCACCGCCGAAGGCGACCAGCCCGGAGACTACGTGCAATGGGATCCGCGCGAGTTGATGTATATCCACGGCTGGAATTTGATCGAGGCGGGGGATGGTTCCGATTTCGCGCAGGTGCACGCCGCGCAAGCGGCCGCTCTGGCCCAAGACAACGGCGCGCCGACGGCCGTCGTCTATCGCACGACTAAAGGCTGGAAATACGGCATCGAGGGGAAAGCCTCACACGGCGGCGGTCACGCATTCTGCTCGCCCGAGTTTTATAAAAGCGTCGAAGTCTTCGAGACGGCTTTTGGCGTACGTTTGCCGCGTTATGAAGGAGAGAAGACCCCCGAACGTATCGAAGCGGTTTATTGGGACTGCCTATCGGTAATGCGAGATGCATGCGAGAAAAAACGTCCAGAAATAGCATGCTTTGCGGCAGCCAAGGTCGTCGAGGCAGGCCGGGCGAATATTAAAGAAAGGCCTATTCGTTCCGGCGGACCCGATCTGGAAGCGTTGTACCACGCCAATCTCAAATCCGAAGATACGCCCGAGGAGCTGAAGCTGGCTCCAGGCAAGGCAGTCACATTACGCGGCGCTCTCGGCGAAGCGCTAGGGTATATCAATAAACTCACGCGCGGCGCGTTGCTCGTATGCGCGGCGGACCTGGCCGAGTCGACCAGCGTCGCCGCAATCAACAAGAATTTTTCGAAAGGCTGGTATCACGCAACGAAAAATCCCTTGTCGCGACTGGTTCCCGTCGGCGGGATTTGCGAGGACGCGATGGGCGGAGTGATGTCTGGCGTCTCAAGCTTAGGCCTGCACATCGGCGTGTCGAGCTCCTACGCCGCGTTCATCGCCGCGCTTGAGCACATCCCCGCGCGCCTGCACTGCATCGGCCAGCAAATGCGCCGCGAAGTCACGGGCGAGCCGTTTCGCACCTGGATCATGGTCAATGCTCATGCCGGCCCGATGACCGGGGAAGACGGCCCGACGCACGCCTGCTCCGAACCGCTTCAGCTTCTGCAGGATAACTTCGCGAAGGGCTCGGCGATTACCTTGACCCCGTGGGATCCGCAAGAAATTTGGCCACTTTTAGTCGCCTCGCTCAACGCGCGGCCCGCCTTGCTCGCCCCGTTCGTCACACGCCCGGCATTGCCCGTGCCCGATCGCGCGAAGTTAGGGCTGCCGCCCGCGCACGCCGCGACCAAGGGCATTTACGCCGTGCGCCGCGGCGGCAAAGCGACCGTGGTTCTCCAGGGTCACGGTGTGGCGACCTTCTTCATGCGCGATGTGCTGCCCGCGCTTGATGCCAAAGGCCACAAGCTCAATATTTTCTACGTGACCAGCGCGGAGCTCTTCGAGCGCTTGAGTGACACCGAGAAGCGCGCGGCGTTTCCCCCGGAGCTCGCATTCAACTCCATGGGAATCACCGATTTCACGTTGCCGACACTGTGGCGCTGGGTACGCTCCGATAAAGGCGTCGCCGCCAGCCTCTATCCCTTGCGCAATCATGGATATTTAGGCAGCGGTTCCTGGGACAAGGTTCTCGAGCAGGCGGGTCTGGACGGAAAAAATCAACTCAGTGCAGTGGAGGCATGGGTCAAAAATGAAAACTAAATTGGCGGCGGTTCATGGCGCGCTCGCAGTCTTCGGCATTATCTTGCTGTACAGCCTCTTCGGCCTAGTTCGCGGTTCCAGCGAGATGTTCCCTACCGCTGAGCAGCATGAAAAGGCGCGCATATTCCATCTCGTCTCCATTTTCCTTACCGGAACCGCAAACTAATTCAGGCGAGGAAAATTCCCGAAATCGCTGAAGACTTACAGATCCTCACCCCACCGATACCGACAACAGCGTATCGAAAAAATAAAACATCACGACATAGAAGATTTGGAAACCGATGGATCTCATAATTGGACGCCTAACGTGACGCTGAGCCGCGGCGGCTATCAGATTTCCTCTGCGCTTGCCGCCGCCGGCTCAAGCGAATGTTAGGCAACACCGTTATCCCGGATTAGATTTAAGGAAGGCCAACTGAAGATTCCCCCGCAGAGCCCTCCAGACAACGCCCCCACAAGAACCGCCCTCCAATGGTGAAGTATCATCAAATAAGCGATCCCCCCAATAACAGCGCCAAGGGAGGCCCCTTCTATAAAAAGTTGCCACCTCATTCTGCGAAGGAGATAGTTCCGGAAATACAGAAATGTGACCGAATATGTTAATCCTGTCACGAATGCCGGAATCCCTTCAACGATTAGACAAATAACGAAGGCCCTCGGGATTTCCGTTAGGATTCCTCGGCTGAGAATAATTTCGAGATCGATGAAGGTGTACAGAAGGACCTGAAGAATAGGTCCAAAAATTACAAATAACGGTGCCCCACAGAGCATAATGATGGCCGAATTCCGATTCAATTTTTTATAGACGACCAGCACCGCCGCTACATGCAAACATAAAATCGCTAACGCTATAGTGCCCATGATTGGTTGCCTAACGTGTGAGTATGCTGGTCGGTATAGTATGGGTCAAATTTTCCCGCATGCCACGGATTATAGATGGGAAATCTGGATTTTTCCAGGTTGTGGATGAATATTAATATTGCGAAAGGCTGCGGCTGGGTCAGTATAGTATCGATATCGTCAGGGCTTGTTTGTGGGGGCTCCAGAAGTTTGTGGTATTGATATATGGGGCGCAAGACGCTACGCTTGAGGCAGCCAAATCATGACCGTCCTGGACCGCGCGGCCGCCTCGATGAACTGGATGTTTCCCACGCTTCCGTGGACCATCCGCGTCTCGTACAAGGGGCAGAGCCGGGCTATTGGTTCCGGACCGGAACGTGTGGAGATGGCGTGTAAAACCGAGGAAGCGGTTCGCGCGTTGGCTGGCCACGATTTGTCGCGCTTTCTGGATCATTACGCCATCGGCGAAGCCGATATTAACGGCGATATGTATGCATTCGTTGGAGCACGCCTTCACGTGCGCCAAGACGAATTGTGGCGCATCACATGGAAGTACCAGCTGCGCTATTTGTGGACGGCGCTATTTCCGTCGTCGATTCGGCGTAAGATGCGGGCGGTTTCATCGCATTATGACCTACCCAACGAGTTCATTCTCTCGTATCTGGACAAGAAGACGAAGGCCTATTCCTGCGCGATGTGGGATGATCCGCTAAAAATTGGGAATTTAGACGACCAATCTCTCGACGACGCCCAACACAATAAGTTTTCAATGGCGCTCGACGGACTGCAAATTCAGCCTGACGATCATTTCCTCGATATTGGCTGCGGCTACGGTTATTCCGTCCACTTGGCGGAAACCAAGTACGGCTGCAAAAACGCGATGGGCATCACTTTGTCGCAAAATCAGGTCGACGACGGGTATTCAAAGAACATTAAGCTGCTCCACTACCTCCAGGTTCCGGCTCAGCAGCAGTTCGATAAGATTTATACCTGCGGGATGATCAGCCATCTCGACCGCTCCGAAGTCGAGCGCTATTATCGCCACGTCTACGGCATGATGAAGCCCGGGGGTAAGGCGTGGTTTCATGCGATCGTTCCTCAGGCCAATTCCGCTGGACTTACCAATTACACGACGATTTCCGGTACGTTCAGCCAGAAATACGTGTTCCCCGACCATTTCCAATTTCCGATTCACGTCCATCTCAAAATGATCGAGAAATTGGGCTTCCGGGTCAAAAATGTGCATTTTCGTTACGGTCACTATGCGAAGACATTGCGCCATTGGTATAAACGCTACGTGGAAAGTTTGCCCCGCACCCGGCACCTGATCACGCCGACAATCGAGCGCGCGTGGCATTTATATCTGACCTACGCCTCGATCATCGATGGGCCGACCTCGGTGCTCAAGCAGATCGTCTGCGAGAAGCCTTAGTGCATCCCATTCTTTTTTGGCACAACGGCCACCTTTTCGCGACTTATTCGCTATTGGTATGGCTGGGATACATCGTTGGGGCGCTGTGGCTGAAGCCTCAGTTGAAGCGCCAAGGGATTACGCCGCCGCAGTTCTGGGGAATGATTGCAGCCGTGTTGTCGGGGGCATTGATCGGGGGGAAGCTCGGGTTTTTCATTGTCGAATGGCGCGACTTTTGGACTAATCCGCTGGCGATGCTGCGCGAGTGGAACACCGGCTGGGTATTTTGGTCCGGCCTGTTAAGCGCGATGGCGGCGGGATTGGCTTATCAATGGTGGCACAACCGTCATTACCCACCGCGCGCATATTTGCCCGTTGCGGATTATTGCGTCGCCGCACTATCGATCGGCCATGTCCTCGGACGTTTGGGGTGCTTCATGGAAGGCTGCTGTCACGGGCGCCTGACAAGCCTGCCCTGGGGCGTGGTGTTCACCTCCGCCGCCTGCAGTGTGGCCGATAATCTCAAAGGACTTCCGCTGCATCCGACGCAGCTTTACGAGGCGTTCGGCGAAGCGATCGCCGCGGTCGCCATGATCGGGTGGCTTCTGCCGAGAATTCGCTCCGGGGTATATCGCTATGGCACGGCGTTCTTCGGTTACATCCTCTACTATTCGATTCTGAGGTTCATTGGCGAATGTTTCCGCGGCGATGACCGCGGGATATTTATTTCGCCTTTACTCTCGCCTTCACAGTGGACCGCACTGTTCTGTACGATTTGCGTCGCCATGATTTTATGGAAACGCGGCCTCAAGGAGACTGACGCCTCCGGGCGGTCTTACTTCTTGGGCCGGAAATAATGGGAAACGACGAAGCCGCGCCATTCTTGACCGCGCAGTGGCGCGACCTGGTTATGATGACCTGGGCCGTGGATCCAGCGCTTTTGACACCGCGACTGCCCGCTAAAACCGAGCTGGATTATTTCGAGGGCCGCTGTCACGTGAGCCTGGTGGCGTTTCGGTTCCTGGACACCCGGGTCAAGGGGTTCCATGTGCCGGGCCATATAGATTTCGATGAAATCAATCTGCGTTTTTATGTGCGCCGCAAAGTCGACTCCGGGTACCGACGCGGCGTTGTTTTCTTTCGGGAGATCGTTCCCCGGACCGCGATTGCATTCATAGCTCGCGCCCTTTACGGGGAGCCGTATATCGCAATGGCGACAGCCAGCGTCATCCAAGCGCGACCGGAAGGAAAATCGGTGTCCTATTCATGGGGAAAAGAAGGAACGGAAAATTTCGTGTCATTAGAATGTGGCCCCGACTCCGCCCTCCCCACCGAAGACTCGCGCGAAGCTTTTATTGCCGACCACTATTGGGGCTACACCACCCGCCGCGCGAACTTCACGTCGGAGTATCGCGTCGTTCATGCTCGTTGGGCCGTGCGTCCAGCGAAATCGTTCTCCTGCTCCGTCAACTTCGAGGAAATGTACGGCGCAGACTTAGCCTCAGCGCTTTCCAAGGAACCGGAATCGGTGTTTTTAGCCGATGGATCGCCTATCGAGGTCTACCCCGGAGAACGTCTCAAGCAAGACCATTAAGGCCTTACAGCCCAATACTCTTGAAGAACGCGTCTTCTTGCGGTGGGCGGCCCAGGAAGGTTTGCAGGGAGTCTGCTTCGTCGCGGGAAGATCCCTGTTCCAGGATTTGCTCACGGTAACGGCGACCCAGAGTGGGATTCATTACGCCTTGAGCCTGGAAGACGCTAAACATGTCCTGCGCGTAGACTTTCGACCATAAATAACCGTAATAGCCTGCGTCGTAGCCGCCCATCAAGTGTCCGAAACTGGCTTCGGGATGCGTTCCCGCCGACATTGGTACCAAGCTGATTTTTTCCGCGAAACGTCCGTAGGCCTTCGTCGTGTCTGAGGGTGGGTTGGCGCTATGGTAATCCAAATCGATTTCGCCAAACATGATTTGGCGCAAAGTGGTCAGGCCGATGTCGGCGTTCTTGGCGGCCAACATCTTGTCGAGCAGCTCGCGGGGTAATTTCTTCGTGCGGTCCCTGTAGTGGCCCGAGAGCGATTGAAGGACGACGGGATCCCAGACCCAATTCTCCAGCATTTGGGAAGGAGCTTCCATGAAGTCGCGCGCCACGTTGGAGCCGGAGAAGCGTCCATAATTGGCTTTCGATAGGGTTTGGTGCATAATGTGCCCAAATTCATGGAATAGGGTCTCGACCTCATCATGACTTAGCAGCGACGGACGGCCGGAGCTTGGTTTGTCCAGGTTGGCGACGATGGCTGAGACGGGCCGTTGCCGTCGACCGTCGGTCAGGCGGCGGCCGACGACGAGGGTGAAGGCTGCCGCATGGCCGTATTTCCCGTCGCGGGGAAATAAATCCGTGTAAAAATATCCGATCAGCTCGCCGCCCGCGGCGTCGGTGATTTCGTACAGGGTCGTTTCGGGGTGCCAGGTCAGCGGACTGCGCATGACTCGGAATTTGAGGCCGAGCAAGCGCTGGTAAACATCCAGCATTTGGTCGACGACCAAATCCGTGGGAAAATATTCGCGCACTAGCTCTGAGTCCACATCGAATTTCGTCTTCCGCAGTAAATGATCGTAATAGCGCCAATCCCATGCGTGAATGACCTTATCTGCGCTCGGGCCTTCCATCGCGCTCTTGAGGGAGAGCAGTGCCGAGCGTTCGTCCCGACTGAGTGATTTTAAGCGCGCGCGTAGGCGAGACAGAAACGCTCCGGCCGAATCCGCGCGACGCGCCATGTTCGGCTCGATTGCGAAATCGGCGTGATTCGAGTAGCCAAGCAAACGCGCGGCTTTTCGGCGAAGGGCGAGCGCCTCCTGCAAGAGAGGAATATTAGTTCGCGACGCCCTATCGTTGAACTTTAGCTCCAAGAGGCGCCGAGAATCCGCTCGTCGCGCGTTTTCCATGAAAGGAAAGTACGTCGGATAGTCGACGCCGACCTTATATTGATCGCCTTGTCGGGCAAGTTTCGCTATAAAACCGTCGGACAGTCCGTCCAGTTGGTCTTTATTGAACAGGACATAATCGTTTGATTCGGCGATATTGCGGTTGAAGTCGACCTCGAGCTGGGCCAGGCGTTTGCGAATGTCGCGTACCTCGCGGCGTTTGGGCGCCGGTAGTCCCCAGCCTGAGCGCTTAAAGTCGAGCAACGTTTTATCGAGGAGTCGAGCGTCTTCACCGCGCAGCGTCACGCGTTTCGCCGTGAAATCATCTATCGCCTTGGCCAGATCTTCCCGACTATAAAGATCCACGGTGAATTGCGAAATGGTCACTTCGCATTGATGTCCGGCGTCCCGTACCGAGGACGAGACAGAGACCTCGCCTAAAAACGCCTCGCCGGAAGTCGCGTCATAAAAATCGAAAAGCGCGCGGTCGAGCGCCCAGACCGTGTTGTCGAAAGTGCGCGACGGGGCTGACAGGCTGGCAATATGGGCGAGATCGGTTTCCGCGCGCTTGCGTGCGTTTGTGCAATCCTCCAAGATTTCCGTTGGGGTAAGGTCGAAACGCAGGGGTTCGTAGGGAGTGAAGACGCCGGCCTGGAGCATTCCACCGGCGATCGCAAAAAGAAGCACGGAACCGATCATCGAGATTCTCCTATTCCGGGGAGACGTCGGACGTTACCGGCGAGCCTTTCAATCGGCTGGGCATGATTTCGGGGGTCGTCCCGGGCAGCGCCACGGATTTCGGCTTTCCCTTTTCGATGGCGTGACGCTGGCTTTCGAACGCCTTGGCGTACTCGCGCGTCCGGGAAATGCCCTCGTCATATGTTATCGGTGGGCGCGTATCATCTAAGCCCGCATCGACGGGTTTGCCCAGATGGTCGATCCCTAGTGCCGCGGCCTGGGCACGTAGATTCTCGGCCTGCTGTTCGTTAGTATAAACGGTGGCACCGGGATCCAGCGGATGCGCGCCGCTTGCCTCAGGCGGAGTCAGCGTTACGCTTTGAGTCGGCAATCCTTGCGTCGAGGACGCGGGGCGCTCGGGCGCGCGCCCACACCCGGCCGCAAGTGTGGCCGCAGCTACGGCGACGTAAAAGGCCTTATTTCTTGGATCCAAACTTAGATTTAAGTTTTCGCGCGACGAAGGGGGTGACGAACTGGTCCACGCTCGCTCCCAGTCGCGATACTTCCCGCACCATCGAGGAGGCGAGATAGGTGTAACGGTCGTCGGGCATCAGAAATACGGTTTCGACGTTTTTATAAAGGCTGCGATTAAACGAGGCGATTTGAAATTCGTAATCCATATCAGAAACCACTCGCAAGCCCCGAATTAGCACGCGCGCCTTTTTCTTGCGTAGGTAATTGACCAGCAGTCCGGTGAATGTGTCAGCGTCGACGTTGGGGAGGCCGCGGATGGCGTCTTCGACCATCTCGATGCGTTCGGACACCGGGAAAACAGGTTTTTTCGCGGAATTATTGGACACCGAAACGATCACGTGATCGAAGACTTTCGAGGCGCGATGGATGATGTCCAAATGGCCCCTAGTCAAAGGGTCGAAACTGCCGGGATAAACCGCCAAACGGGTCATCCGCGGAGTGTAACAGGCTCTATGAGCATTGTCAATTTGGAATCTATCTCGCGGCGGCCCGGGTAAGGCGCAGCGACTTGATGGCGCCTTCGAGACGAGCAAGGAGTACTGCGGGGTCGGGGCGGCCTTCTTTCGGGGAAAATCGCGGGTCTTGGAGAGCTCCCACGGCGACGGCTTCCAATGCGGGCAGGGCCCTGATGATTTTGCGCCGGGCGAGGGCTTCGGCCGCACGCGCGATGACTTCCGCATCAGGATGAGCAGACAGTGCAAGGAGGAGTTCGTCGCCTTCAGATCCAAAGGCCTCGACGGTCTCGATCAGTGAAAGAATGGATTCTGGACGGCCTCTCTCCGTACGGAAGGCTTCCCGCACGATGTCTAAGGATTCGGAAGCCAAGGCGCCCGTCAAGTCGTTGCGACGGACGGCCAAAGCGGATATGGCCGCCGTCCGCGCCGAGGTCTCGGCAGGGAACCACGCGATGAGTCGGAGCAAGGCTTTCGCCGACGATTCGCTGCGCGAGCTCGACAACGCGGTCAGAGCCCGGCGGACGGTCGGCAGATCGCGGTTACCTGGTCGCGATCCCGACATGCGTGCGACCTTCTCCACGACGTTCCCATCGGGGCAACCGAGGCGGGCCAATCCGATCAGCGCTTCGTCGAGGACGATTCTAGGGAGATCGGGCTGGGCGATGACTGCGCATAAGTCGCGCCGGGCGGCGGCCGGCGGGATGTCGAGCGCCGCCAGGCCCGAAGCGGCCGCGGCGCGCGCGTCGGGATCTTGTGCGATATCGAAGAGGAACCGCGAAAGCAGGGGTGCTGCAGCGGGATCATGCAGCTTTCCCAGGAACAGCACGGCGAATAACTTCGCTTTCGCGGAGCGGGCGGGATCGAACGCGGCGGCGCCGAGGGGCGCAGCGGCGCGCCAGCCCAACGGTGCGATCTCCTTGAATTCGGCGCGGGCGCGGCGATCAAGTGCTGCGACGTCGCGCGCGTCCTTGCCGACTTCTTGGGCGGCCAGCGCGTCGACGCGCGCCATCACGCGGGCGACTTCGACGTCTTGCGCGGCGGCGACGGCGATGAAAATAATCGGGAGGGTGAAAATCTTCATTCGACGGCGGCGACGGGCTCGCCGACGGAGAAGTAACGGGCTTGGGGGTGATGGAAGACCAGTGCTGAGACGCTGGCCTCGGGTTCCATCATGAAGCCCTCGGTCAAATTCACGCCAATGTTCTTTTCTGGATCAAGCAAGTCGAAGAGTTTTGACTGGTCCTCGAGGTTCGGGCATGCGGGATAACCGAAGCTGACGCGCAGGCCCCGATAACGCGCCTGGAACTTCTCGCGCACGGTCAAGGTCGCGGGATCCGCGATCCCCCACATCTTGCGCAGCCGTTCGTGAAGCACTTCCGCGAATCCCTCGGCGGACTCGATGGCCACGGACTGCAAGGCGTGCGAACGCAGATACTCGCCGGAGTCGCGGTATTTGTCGGAAAGCTCACGGATGCCGGCGCCGCAGGTGACGACGAACATGGAGACGTAATCGCGCTGGCCGCCAGCGGGCCGCACGAAATCGGCGAGACACAGGCGCTCGCCCCGCGGCTGGCGTGGGAATTCAAAGGTTGTTAAGGGCTTGGTTGCGGCCGGCGAATCGTAAAGGCTGAGCCGGTCTCCCATCGAGTCCGCCGCGAAGAATTTATATACGGCGCGTGCGCGAATCAGCCCTTTTCCCAGGATTTCATCCTGAAGCGCACGCACGCGCTTGGTCAGCTCCACGGCTTTCGGATTTTTATCGCGGAGCAACTGGTCTAGATTTCCGCGTAACCCCAGGTGCTTGCCGTACAGCATGATCGGATTTATGTAGTTAAAAATTTCGTCGACGTCGAAATCATTGAGCACGTGCAGGCGCAGGTCCGGCGGCGTTGGCGGCGGTTCTTGGTGGGAGATAGTGACGCGAGCGGCCTCGGCGCCGGCCGGGGTGTCCACGGCGACAGTCGCGGGCGCGTCGGTGCGCAGGAACTCCTGAATTTCGCGATTCTTGGCCATTAACGCCTCGCGCTTCTCGCCGAAGTAGTCGTTGGCCAGGGAAAGGCCCGTCATCGCGTCCTTGGCGTAAAAAACGGGGCCGTCATATGCGGGGGCGATACGCTTAGCCGTGAACCGTGGCGAAAGTGCTGCGCCCCCGACGAGAATGGGGATCCGTATTCCTCCGGCGGTCAAGTCGTCGGCGGTCACGACCATCATCTGGGCGGATTTGACCAGCAATCCGGAAAGGCCGATCGCATCGGGCTTGTGGGCCGCGACGGCCTCGAGCAGCTGCTGGGGAGCGACCTTGATCCCTAAGTCGACGATTTTATAGCCGTTGTTTTTGAGGATGATGTGGACCAGATTTTTTCCGATGTCGTGCACGTCCCCTTTGACCGTCGCCAGCAGAATGGTCGCGCGTGCGGACTGGTCGGTGGCGGTCATATAGGGTTCGAGACGCGCGACCGCAGCCTTCATCACTTCCGCGGACTGCAAGACTTCCGCCACGATCATTTGATTAGAGCCGAACAGGCGCCCGACTTCGTCCATTCCCTTCATCAACGGTCCATTGATGATATCGAGCGGCTTGCGCGCTTTCAGCAGCTCGTCGAGGTCGACGGGCAGGCCTTCCATGGAACCCTCGACGACATTCTTGGCCACGCGTTCATCGATGGGGAGCTTCAGGCGTTCGGAGGGGCTTTTTTCGACGGCCTTGACTGCGCGGAAATGCGCGGTGAACGAGGCGACGGCGTCAAAGTCCGCAGCATGCGCCGGATCGCCAGGGCCTTTCCAAGACAGCAGATCCCAAGAGAGCTTCTTTTCCTCTTCGGGAATTTGCGAGTAGCGCGCGAGCTTCTCGGCGTTGACAATGGCGAGGTCAAGGCCAGCCTCGACGCAGTGATGAAGGAATACGGAATTTAGCACCTCGCGTCCGGCCGGCGGCAGTCCGAAGGACACGTTGGATATGCCCAATACGGTTCGGCATCGCGGCATCGCCTCTTTGATCAGCCGTATGCCTTCAATGGTTTCTATCGCCGAGCCCCAATAGTTCTTGTCGCCCGTTCCCGCTGGGAAAACCAAGGGATCGAAGATGACATCTTCGGGGCCGATGCCGTACTTGTGCGTGAGCAGGTCGAGGCTGCGCTGGGCGATCGCGAGCTTGCGCGTGCGCGTCAGCGCCATACCCATCGTCTTATCCTCGTCGATGGTGCCCACGACGAGTGCTGCGCCATATTTGTGGACCAACGGGACGACTTTCTCGAAACGCTCCTCGCCGTCTTCCAGGTTCACGGAATTGAGTACGCACTTGCCCTGGGTGCGCTTGAGCGCCTCCTCCATGACCTCGGCGTCGGTTGAGTCGATCATGAAGGGGGCTTTGATCTTGCGCGTCGCGCGCTCAAGGAACGCGATCATGTCGACTTTTTCGTCGCGGTCCGGATTGGCGAGGCACACGTCGATGATGTGCGCGCCGGCGCGTACCTGGTGGCGGGCAAGCTCGGCGGCGGCTTCCAAATCTCCGGAAACGATCAGGTCGCGAAATTTCTTGGAGCCGATGACGTTCGTGCGTTCGCCGACAATCAGCGGGCGGCGGTCCTCATCCAAGGAGAGCGACTCCATGCCGGACACGGCCGCACGGCGCGGTTTGTGCGGCTGACGCGGAGGCTTTCCCTCAAGAGTCCCGGCGATCGCGCGGATGTGCGCGGGTGTGGTGCCGCAACAACCCCCGACGATATTCACCCACCCCTCATCGGCGAAACGGGCGATTTTTTTGGCGAGAGCTTCGGGACCCTCGTTGTATCTGCCGTTTTCGTCGGGTAACCCAGCGTTCGGGTAACAGATCGTGAACGCGCGGGTCATCGTTGAGAGCGTGCGCAGATGGTCGGTCATGAAGTCCGGCCCCGTCGCGCAGTTCATTCCCAAGGCCAGCAAATCGAAATGGGCGACCGCGTCGCCGAGAGCGGAAATATCCTGACCGCCGAGCATGGTCCCCATGTTTTCAATGGACACGGAGAGGATGACGGGAATAGAGCGTCCCGCGCGACGGAATGCCTCATGCACCCCGGCCATCGAGGCTTTGATGTTCAGCGTGTCTTGTTGGGTTTCGAGCAGTATTAAATCCGCGCCGCCCTCCAGCAGGCCTTCGGTGGCCTCGGCGTAATTCGTTACGACTTCGTCAAAAGTGATGCCGCCGGTGACAGAAATCGTCTTGGTTCCAGGCCCCAGCGACCCGGCTACAAACCGAGGCCGGCCATCGGCCGAATATTTCTGGGCCGCTTCCCGGGCCACTTCGCAGCCGCGCCTACAGATCAGGCGAGCCTGGTCCTGAAGGCCGTATTCGGCCAGCACGTGCCGTATCGCGCCAAACGAGTTGGTTTCGACAACATCGGCCCCGGCCTGATAATACGCCTCATGGATGTCGCCGATAACGTCGGGACGGGTCAGCAGGAGGTTTTCGTTGCAGCCTTCCAGTTCCGGGCCGCCGAAATCCGTCGCGGTTAGGTCGCGGGCCTGGAGCATCGTGCCCATGCCACCGTCGAGGATCAGCACGCGGCGATGCATCAACTCGCGCAGCTCGTCCTCGCGGCCCCGATCCTTATAACTGCTTCGTCCGTGGCTCATGGGTTTGCCTAAAATCAAAAAACCGCGCCGGTCGGCGCGGTTTCGGTGCGCCTCTTTAGCTCCCAGTAGGCCTGGGGCAATTCGGCCGAAATCCTCGCCTCCGACAGCTTAGTATATCCCTAACATACGCCACCCCGCAAGGCTCAATGAGGAGGAGCGAAATTTTCAATATGTGATAAACTTAATTTGTGATAGATTTTAAAGCGCTCATTATTTTCCTGCGCGGGTCGCTGCTTAATCCGGTTTGTTTTATCCTGTTTATATTTGGGGTCGCCCCTTGGCTCCCGGAACAAATTACCCCGGTCCCGGGCACGATCAACTACTGATATACGCATAAGTAATAGGTCATTTGGTATGCTGGATGCATGTCACGACCAATCGGCAGTCCAGCGCAGTTGGAGCAACGTCGTCTTCGTGCCCTCGAGCTGCTGAAGGCCGGCCACGGCGTGTTGTGGGTCTC
>JANPGH010000125.1:0-4655 GCA_031423795.1 Elusimicrobiota bacterium
ACAAGATCCGCGTCTTCCAGAGACGCAGTTATGGGCTACGCAACGAAGAGCATCTGCGCCTCAAAGTTCTCACCTGCATGCTTGATCCGATCTAAAATCCATTGAAAATCACCCACTCGCCGGGATGAAGACCCTGAAAAAATACTCCTTCTTCCATCCACTGGCGCTCTCTTTTTATTCGCGAGACCTATACGATGACGTCGCGCGAAACGGCAAGGGAGTGGGATTTCTCTATTTGGCGATGCTGGTCGTCGTGGGCCCCTTGATCCTGACGATCCGTACTTCGCTCATCTTCTCGGAGCTCGCGCGAACGCAAGCACCGAAAATACTGAATCAAATCCCCGATATCGTGATCACCCGGGGCGAAGCCTCACTCTCGGTCCCGATGCCCTACTTGATCAAGGATCCCGATTCGGGCAAAACCATCGCGATTCTGGACACCACCGGCCAGACAACCACGCTGGAAGGCACGTCGGCGCTCGTCTTGATGACGAAATCCCGCCTCCTTTATAAAAAAAGCGCCAGCGAAACGCGGATTCACAGCTTCGAAAACGTGCGCAGTTTCACTTTCGGCAAGGAACGGGCGGCACATTGGTTAGACGTAACGATGGCATGGGTAGCACCCGTCCTGTTCGTCGCGATCGGCTTCGTATCCCTCGTCTATCGCTGTTTACAAACGCTGCTTTACGCCGCGATAGCGGCCTTGTTCGCTTCCCGGCGGCCCGATCGGCCGCTCAGCTTTGCCGCCTGCCTTCGTATCGCGACGGTGGCGCTCACGCCCGCTTTCTTGCTGAACGCCGTATTAAGCGCCACCGGCCGGAGCATCCCCTTTTGGAACTTTATCTGCCTGGCGATCTCCCTCGGATACCTATACTTCGGCGTTAAGTCCGTCGCAGCGGCGCAACCCGAGACCGCGATTTAGCGCGCGACCGATCGGAAATCAGATAGCCACACTTTTGCCCGGCCCCATGGCGTCGGGAGAGGCAATTTATTATCGGGGGGCACCTGCCGCCACTGGCGCCAACGCTCCATCATCAGCTCCCAGGATTTCGCGTAATAATCCCGATTTCTGGCGATCCGCGCGGGATCGGCCCAAAAAAGCAGTTGGTCTTCCGCGGCGGCGGCGATGTCCATGCAAAACTCCATAAACTCGGCGTTGCCATGGACTTCTCCCTTGCTCATGCTCTGTCGGAACATTTCCAAATCCTCCCCCATATGCCGCAAGTGTTCGACGCTCGGGGGAATATTAATAGAATGTAAATGCGGATACGCCGCGACGACCCGCTGCAGGAAAAGCTCCGGATCGCGGCCCCATCTTTTGAGCCAACGTTTTTGGGTGGGCGATATGGATCCCGGCACTTTCAGGAAGCGCCCCGGATCGGCCTCCAGGCGTTGCGCCAGGTGGTCATTTTCCGCGTCGTAGGCCATTACTTCCTCTTCTATTACGCCGATGCTTGCGATCGTCGTCGCGTTGAGCCAATGCCGCAGTTCGTGGACCGCGGCCGGTTCCAGGCGAAACGCCACCTCTTCGCGCAGCGTCCGGTCCGTCTCCAAACGGCTTAGTTCCGATTCCGTGAGATCGTACTCGAACGAGTTGAAACGTATGCGCGGCCGCGACGCCATAAAATACGCGTGCGCGCTACGCAACGAGGGCTCGGGAATGTTCTCGAAGTCGGAAATAGTCACCGGAATGGGCTGGGCGATATAGGCCTCGGCCAGCGGCCGGCCTGCTTGCGTCGCCAATAAATTCGGCAGCATCGTCTGCATCACCGCGTGACCGCGCGCTTGCGGCGCAGCCAGGCGACCGGCGCCCCAACTCGGAACAGCAATCGCCCACGCGACGCCGAGAATTAAACCTCTCACCCAGCTATTTTATCCATCGCCGCGGGAACCCGCCTGAACCCTTCGGCCCCCGTAGGGAAGGCCACAAGACCTAGATTAGGCGGTGACGACTAGCGACCCCGCTTGATGCGTCCTAGTTCCTGGCTCAATGTGCCCAGCGCCAAATGAGACCGCACCAGTAACGAGGCGTTTTCTTAGGCGTCTTCGCGCCGCAATCGCTCGGTGATCCACATCCTCATTAACGTGGAATAATTAAGCCCGCGCTCCGCGGCCAAACGTTTCACCGCTTCGAGCGTATTCTCCTCAAGCCGTAAGGCGATCAAACGCCGCGGCTTTGGGAAATCTAGGCTTGCCGGGCGCAATGGTTTCCCCTCGCCAAACGTGGACGTTCGGTCGTAATATTGACGCAGTTGCGCGTTCGTCATTTTCGTCGGTTTCTTTCGCATGGTTTTAGTGTAAGCGCATCTTTTCAAATCGCCGCCGCTCCGCGCGGCTCATATCCCTCGCGGTGATCACTACGGCGACTCCTTTGCCTCGATACCGAACGACCACGTTTAAATATCTCCCCGCCTCTGTCCGGCCGTAGACCTCGTAAATCCCCGCCGCTCTACCGCGCTGAACAAAACCGGCATTATAGGCTGCCTCTTCAACTTCTGATTACGCGACTCGATGCCGAGACCAAATATGATGGCTCGTATCCTCGCTACAGATCAGAATATCTACCCGCATACAGTATATAGTGTATAACGGTGTATGTCAATATTTTTGCGGGCCACAACAACATACGAATAACCCTAGGAAAAGGTTCGCTCAGGAAGTTAACGCGGCAAGCGTTAGTTGGGTTAAGCCGTGACAGCCAACGAGCGCGCCAAGGCCTCGACAAACGAGGCCGCCGTCGGCCAGCGCTTGGCGGGATCCGGATCCAGCGCGCGGGCAATTGACGCGTCGGTCGCGTCGCGCAGGGTCGCATTGAGCTCGGAGGCGGGGCGGAACATCTTCTCGGTCTTCATCATCAGCCCGCCGTTGGGAAAAGGGGTCTTGCCGGTCAAAAACTCGTAGGCGCAGGCGCCCAAAGCGAAAATGTCTGCCGCGGGACCCACCGCGCCGCCGCGCTCCTGCTCGGGCGCCATGTACGCGGGCGTGCCCTTGATCTCCATGCGCGACAGCGTGGACATGATGTCGGCCACGCGCCGGGCGATGCCAAAATCCATGACCTTGAGCGACTCGCCTGCGACCATCATATTCGACGGTTTCAAATCTTGGTGCACGACGCCGGCGTGATGCGCGTAATCCAGCGCGCTAGCGATCTGGCGCAGCAGAAGCACGGCGTCGGCCGGCCGCAGCGGGCCCCGGCCCAACTTCTCATGCAGTGTTTCGCCGGTCACTTTCTCGAATACTAAGAACAATCCATCCGCCCCCTCATGGATCGAGTGGATCTCCACGATGTTCGGGTGTTTGAGTGCCGCCACCGTGCGCGCTTCTTTTAAGAAATGAGTCCGGTCTCGAGGGCTTTCGGCGACCTCGGAGCGCAGTTTCTTGAGCGCCACCGGCCGCTGCAGGGCCAGGTCGATCGCGTCGTAGACGATGCCCATACCGCCTTCGCCCAGCGTCTTGACGATTTGGAACCCCGCCGGAGCCGCCGCCGGGCGGGCTCCGCGCGTGAGCAGGTCGTGATCAGCGCGGCGCATCGCCGAGCGCAACGACGCGTCTCCGCGCTTGCGGAACAGCGCGAACGAGAAGAAGAAGAGCGCCGTGCCGACCGCTCCCAACCACACCGCCATCGACGCCGGCCGCCGCGACGCGTGCGGCGTCGCAACCTCGGCCGGACTTGCCTCGGCGGATGCCAACTCCTGGCGGTACATCTGATTGAACTCTCCATCGAACTGCGCTGCGCGGCGTAAATCTTCCAGCCGCTCGGCCTTGTTACCCATTTTCCCGTGAACGTAAGCGCGCGCAGCCAACAACCGCGCGTCTCGAGGGAACTCGGCAATCGCCTGATTGGCCACTTCGAGCGCCTGATTCAGGCGCCCCAAATCCGCGATGTCCGCGATCAAAACCCCGCCCGCGTACGAGTCGCTGGGCAAGATATCGACCGCTTTCTTAGCGTCGTGCGCCGAATCCTGGAATTGCTGCTTTTGGCGCAGCAGGTAAGCCCGCGCGCGCAGCGCCATCTCATCGTTAGGCGCCTCGGCCAGCCGCTTGTCCAATAAGCTCTTGGCCCCGTCCAAATCCTTGATCGCGATCTTGCGCATCGCATCGGACACCATCGGGTTACCGATACCCCCCGACGCGCGAGACTGGTTCAGCGCCGCCAACGCCTGCGCCGACATCCGCGGCTGCGCCGCAAAATTTGGGAATGAAATGGCCGTCGCCATCTCCGGCGTCGTGAGTGCTGCCCCCGGCGGCACCTCTCCGGGATCACCCATCGCGCCAGCAATCAGCTTCTTCCAGCGGTCCCCAAGCGAGTCCCCCGCCTTATCCGCCCGCTGCCGAGCCTCCGCCACCGCCACCGCCAATTCATCCTTATATTGCCGATCCGCCGCCATCGCCAGCTTCTGCAAATCTTTGTTCTCGGGATGCCTCACCGCCGCATCCTTGGCTAGTGCCGCCGCCTCTCTGGTATTCCCCGCCTGGCTCAGATCCTCAACCTCTTTGACCACTGTCTGCTGAGTCATCCCTTTTGCACTAACTTCGGCTACATGTTGGGGTGATGCATCTGCCGACCCCTCTACTATCTCAGTTTGCCGAGTCGGCACGGCTTTATTTATTGCACTATTAGTTTGCTCAGCGGCAACAGAGCTTTCACCTGTCCC
>JANPGH010000126.1:0-3887 GCA_031423795.1 Elusimicrobiota bacterium
CTCGGACCAGGAGTTTGCTTACAGCTTCCTCCAGACCCCGCCTCGCGACGGCGGCCCTTGCTGTTCGGCTAACGGTTCCCCTCATCAGGGTCCGTAGAGGACTTACACCTCCGAGTAAGTGCGCCCTGCCGGGCGCACCAAGAAAAAAAAGCCCTTCCGATAGAAGGGCTTTATCTGCGCAGAAATTGGCTGCCCGAAACCGACAATATCAGAACCTGGCTTCGGGCTCAAAACCAGTCTATATTGCTCAGTTCAGGAATTCTGACGAGTTATCAACAACCCGAATAGGACAATGCTCGAACCAGAGGAGCACCTGGCCCGCTTGAATCAGCCTTCGAGCAGGCTGCGCAGCATCCAGGCCGTTTTTTCATGCAGTTGAAGCCTCTGCGTCAGCAAATCCGCCGTTGGCTCATCGGAGACTTTGTCCGCCGCCGGGAATACCGATCGCGCCGTGCGGATGACAGCCTCATGAGCCGCAAGGATGTTGAGCAACATCGTCTTCGCATCGGGGACGGCCGCATCATCCTTGATCGAGCTGAGCTTGGCGAACTCGGTGTAGGTGCCGGGAGCCTGGACGCCCAACGCGCGGATGCGCTCCGCGATAAGATCGACGGCGAGAGCAAGCTCGTTATACTGACGCTCAAACATAAGATGAAGCGTCTCGAACATGGGGCCCGTGACGTTCCAATGGTAATAATGGGTCTTGAGATAGAGCGTGTAGGTGTCAGCCAATAGGCGGGCTAAACCACCCGCGATCTCTTTCCTATCTTTTTCCTCGATCCCAATGTTTACGTTCATGCTATATCCTCCTCTTCGCGTTCGGGTCATAAGGCGCCGGGACGCGGGGTCGCTTCGCCGTGCCGCGCGCGCGTCCTCGAAACACCACCTGAACATCCTTGACCTCGAAGCCCGGGCCGAGATCGCCTTTGATTCGCACCAAGTGAGCGGGGACGTCGAAAAGCGTGCGCGTGCGCTCGTCGATGAAGTGGTGGTGCGCCGAAAGGTTGTCGTCGTAGACGACATGGTTGGCGTGCGGCAGCTTCAAGCGCCGTAGCAGACCTCGGGCGACGAACAACTCCAGGGTGTTGTAGACCGTCGCCAAGGACGCGACCTGTCCTTGCTGGTCCAGGTGCGCCTTGACCTGCTCGGCCGTGGGGTGATCCGCCTCGCCGAGGACAAACCGTGCGACGGCAATTCGCTGGGCCGTGGGGCGGATGCGCGCGCCCTGAAGGCGGCGGCGCCAGACCGCGGCCTCCAGAGCTCTAGCCGACGCAGCCGCCACGCGGCGCTTTTGCCTCATGCGCGGCGAACCTCCAGGTCGAAGCGGTCGGCCTCCATGACCTTCGTCCATGCGGCGACGAAGTCGGCCACGAATTTCGCGGCCGCGTCGTCCTGCGCGTAAACCTCCGCCAGCGCGCGCAGCTGAGAGTTCGAGCCGAACACCAGGTCCACGCACGTCGCCGTCCAGCGCGGCTTGCCGGTCTTACGCTCGACTCCCTCATAGACGCCTTCCTCAGGAGCCTTGCGCCACTGCGTGCCCATGTCGAGCAAGTGGACGAAGAAGTCATTGGTCAAAACGCCCACGCGCTTGGTGAAGACTCCATGCCGCGTATTTCCGGAGTTTGCGCCGAGCGCGCGCAGCCCTCCGACCAGGGCCGTCATCTGCGGCGCGGAGAGCTCCAGCAGCTGCGCCCGGTCCACGAGCGCCTCCTCCGGCTGCATGAGCGGCCGACCTTGGGCGTAATTACGAAAGCCGTCCGCGACGGGCTCGAGGTGCGCGAACGACTCCACGTCGGTCTGCTCTTGGGACGCATCCACGCGTCCGGGTCTGAACGGAACCATGATTCTATGCCCGGCGTCCGCGGCCGCTTTCTCCACGGCCGCGCCGCCGGCCAGGACGATGAGGTCGGCCATGGAGACCTTCTTGCCCCCTCGCGCCGAGCCGTTGAACGCCGCGCGGATCTTCTCGAGCGCCGCCAGCACCTTGGAGAGTTCCGCCGGGCGGTTGACCTCCCAGTCCTTTTGCGGGGCCAGCCTCACGCGCGCGCCGTTGGCGCCGCCGCGCTTGTCGGAGCCGCGGAACGTGGAAGCCGAAGCCCAGGCCGCCGCGACCAGCCCCGGCACGCCCAGGCCGGAGGCGAGGACCTTCTTCTTGAGGGACGAGGCGTCCTTCTCATCGATGAGCGTGTTATCTATCTTGGGAAGCGGGTCCTGCCAGATCAAGTCTTCTCTAGGCACTTCCGGGCCGAGATAGCGCGTTTTCGGCCCCATGTCGCGGTGAGTCAGTTTGAACCAGGCCCGCGCGAAGGCGTCCGCGAAAGCCTGGGGGTCCTGATGGAAGCGGCGCGAAATCTTCTCATACGCGGAGTCGAAGCGCAGCGACAAGTCCGTGGTCAGCATCCGCGGGACGTGGGTCTTGCCGCGCTCGTAGGCATCCGGGACGTCGGCCTTCGCATTCTTGGCGCGCCACTGCTTGGCGCCGGCCGGGCTGCGTTCGAGCTCCCATTCAAAGCCAAAAAGGTTGTCGAAGAACCTGTTCGACCACTTGGTGGGCGTCTGGCTCCAGATGACCTCCGGCCCGCCGGTGATCGAATGCGCGCCCGCGCCGGAGCCGAACTTGCTGCGCCAACCCAGGCCCTGGTCCTCAAGCTGCGCGCCCTCCGGCTCCGGGCCGACGAACGACGGGTCCCCTGCCCCGTGAGTCTTGCCGAAGGTATGGCCGCCAGCAATGAGCGCCACGGTCTCTTCGTCGTTCATGCCCATGCGACCGAAGGTCTCGCGGATGTCGCGCGCCGCCGCCACGGGATCGGGATTGCCGCTGGGGCCTTCCGGGTTTACGTAGATGAGGCCCATCTGCACCGCGGCCAGGGGTTTTTGCAGCTGGCGCTCTCCGCTGTAGCGCTCATCGCCGAGCCACGTGCCCTCCGGGCCCCAAAACAGCTCCTGGGGGCGCCATGTATCGGCGCGCCCGCCGCCGAAGCCGAACGTCTTGAAGCCCATCGACTCGAGCGCCACGTTGCCAGCGAGGATGAACAGGTCCGCCCAAGACAGCTTGTTGCCATACTTGCGCTTGACCGGCCACAAAAGCCGGCGCGCCTTGTCGAGGTTGGCGTTGTCGGGCCAGGAATTTAAAGGAGCAAAGCGCTGCTGGCCGCCGCCGGCGCCGCCGCGGCCGTCGGTGACGCGGTAGGTGCCCGCCGAATGCCACGCGAGCCGGATCATGAGCCCGCCGTAATGCCCGAAGTCCGCGGGCCACCAGCCCTGGCTATCGGTCATGAGCTTGGACAGGTCCTTCTTAACGGCCTGGAGATCGAGCTTCTTGAACTGGACGCCATAGTCGAACTGCGTGCCGAGCGGGCTCGCGGCCTCGCAACGCTGGTCCAGCACCGATAGATCCAGCTGTCCCGGCCACCAGTCCCTGCTGGATCTCTTCTGCGGCTCTCCGTGCATTACGGGGCATTTCCCTTCGGCCATGACGACCTCCTCAAAGTTGATGTCCGACATATTTATAATAGTTCTAAATATAGATTATGTCAAGTAATTGCAGGAAAGGACGAGTTTTTCGACTCCGGCCCGCAGCAGGGGAGCGGCTTCCTGCTCAATAAGATCAACCGGGTCTACATCTACGACTTTGCGCGCTGGAAGCAAAGCCAGTGGGGAGTCGGGGCCGGGGGCAGCGTCTCACCCATGCCCGCCGCGCTCAAGCCAGCTTATGGCACGTCGCCCGGCTCGGTCATGGTCTTCGCCCGCACGAAGATCATCTAATCGCGTTCGATGCGAATCGAGTAGGAGGGGGCCGGCTCGCGCCGGCCCCCCTCCACAAACACCACCGGACCTGCGCTTGGGCATCCCGCGGTTTCCGTTAAGCGTTCAAAGCTAACCCCCAC
>JANPGH010000127.1:0-10960 GCA_031423795.1 Elusimicrobiota bacterium
GCGATAGATGCACTCGCGTTCTTCTGCCGTCACGCGCTTGTAAGCCATGTCGTTTCCCTCGTGTTACGGTACACGAAGAACGCAGCTTACAGCGTGACCTTCTCACGCTACGAGTGTTGCACTAGCCGGTGGAACGCGGGCGGTCTTGATCGGCACATTCGCAGGCAGTTTAAGCCTTGCGTTGGTTATGGGCTTGGTGGCCAACCGGTTGAAACTGCCGGCTCAGGCATCTTCTCGACGCGAGGATGGCGTCGGGACCCGCTTAGCGAAGAAATCTCCTATAGACGAGAAAGAACTGTCCGTCTTCCGGCGATTCGAACGCTGTGATTTCTCCGCGTTCATAGAGAGCTTTGAGTTCGTGGATCGCTAAAAACTGTTCACCTGGCGCCACGTCAAAGTAGTGGGACCCACGTAAACGTCGACCTAGTTAAAGCAATCAATACGGGCAACGACAAATAAAGTGAAAAATTCATCCCGAGATTATACCTCAACGGGCGAGCTTCCGGCGCTGCTCGTACGTTCGTCGCACCAGGCGGGCGTCTTCAATAAAGTGGTGGAGTTCACTCATTTTTAACGCCTGGGGCCCATCGCACAGTGCGCGTTCGGGATGCGGGTGAAAATCAACGAGGACCATGTTGGCGCCGGCGATGATTCCTTGCGCGGTCACGTGAAAGACGTCGAGAATGCCATCGGAGGAGACGTCGCGCTTACCCACCGAATGCGACGGATCGATGCACACGGGCAGCCTCGTTAGTCGCTTGACGACTGGAACGTGGGAGAAATCGACGAAATTGCGATGCGGGTCGCCGAGATTAGTTTTCATTCCCCGCAGTCCGAAAATAATGCGATGGTTGCCGCTTGCAGCTAAGTACTCGCAGGCGTTGAGCGATTCGTCCAAGGAGATTCCCATTCCGCGTTTAAAAAGAACCGGGAAATCGTTTTGTTGGCCGACGACTTTGAGCAGTTCAAAATTTTGGGCGTTTCGGGTTCCAATTTGCAACAAGATCCCGGTCGGGTAACCCGTCGCCGCAAGTGCTGCGCGGATCTCGTCGATATGTGATTCGTGGGTGATTTCCATCGCCACCACTTTCATGCCGAATTTCCCGGCGAGTTCAAACAAATACGGCAAGCATGCCTTCCCATAACCCTGGAAATCATATGGACTGGTCCGGGGTTTATAGGCGCCGGCGCGGGTCGTCGTGATTCCAAGGTCGCGGAGGGCTTTGAACATCTCCGTCACACTTTCCGGCGAATCAACCGCGCACAGCCCTGGGAATAGGTGAAAATCGATGTCGGAGAAACGAATGCCGTTGTACTCGAATCCCATTGCCTCGGCCTGACCCGCGTGACGGCCGATCGCGCGATATTTTTCTCGGATTCGGATTACTTTTTCGACTCCGACAATATCCGCAATCTCCTCCTGCGTTATGACCTGGGTCGATCCGAGAAGATAGATCTCGGTCAAGACCCGGGTGGCGCCTTGGATTTTGCGTACTTCGGAGGCGACGTCCGGATACTTCGTCCGGACGAAATCGATGACTTGGCGGACTTCGGGTGAATCGGGCGTCACGTCTTCTTTCATCACGACTATCATAGAAGGCTAGTTTAGCCCTTATGGTCTGTCCCGATCAAATCATGCTAGGATTTGTGCATGAAAGTGTTCTCGGAATTCAAAGAATTCGCGATGAAAGGCAACGTGGTCGACATGGCCGTTGGCGTGGTGATTGGGGCGTCCTTCGGCAAGATCGTCACTTCTTTCCTGAACGATTTGTTGATGCCGCCGCTGGGACTGATCACGGGCGGCGTTGATTTTTCGGATCAGCGCTTCATACTCAAGGCAGCCACGGGGGACGGTAAGGGCGTAACGTTGAATTACGGCGCTTTTCTCACCACCGTGCTGGATTTCGTTATCGTCGCTTTCGCGGTGTTTCTAATGATCAAGATGATGAACTCGTTAAAACGAAGCGCGCCATCGGCGCCTCCTCCGCCCAGCGAGAAGAAGTGCCCGGAGTGCCTGTCGTTGATTGCGATTGAAGCTAAGCGCTGTGCGCATTGCGCCCAGGTCGTCGCAGCCTAAGGTCATGCCCGCGCCCCTCAAGATCCTTTACGCCGACGACGAGGCCGGCTGGCGCGAGCTGGTCGCCTTCTGGCTCAAAGAAGCCGGCTACGAGACACGCATCGTGAGCGATGGGAAGTCGGTGATGCCGCTGGCAGCGGAATTTAAACCTGACTGTTTCCTGCTCGACCATGACTTGGGTGATACGACTGGCCACGCGGTGTGCGAGGCCATTAAGTCAAGCGCCGACTTCCGCGATACACCTGTTATACTCCTCACCGCCCACGCGGCCACCATGCACAAGGTGATTTTCCACTTCCCGCCGGATCAGTTCATCGTCAAGTCGGACCACCCAGAAGAGCTGATCCTCGTCCTAGTGGACCATCTTAAGAAAAAGAAATCGGCTTAGGGAGAGTCATGAAAACAATCGTTTTTCTTTTCGTTGTCGGTGGAATCTGGTTCGCTTATCGGTGGCTGCAGAAACCCGCAGCACAGGCCGTGCTCAAGGCACCGGAAAGGTACGCCCAAAATCTCGCTGAGAGTGAAAAACGGGCGGTCGACGCCGGGGCGAAGGCAAACGCCGCCATTGAGCGCACGCAGAAAGCAGTCAATCAAGTGGTCGAGGACGCGAAATAGCTAGAAGTTGGCGATGAGAGCAAAAGACGCCAACGTGTCGTCTTTCACCGCGTTCGGGGGCGGTTGGCTGACGTGCTTCCACACAAAGGACGTTTTGACGGAAAAGTAGGTGCTGAGTGCGGTGGTCAGGGCCGTTTCTGTTGCCGTGCGATTGTCACGCGTGTCCTTCAAGCTTTGCAGGTACTCGTAGTCCTGGCTGAATTTCGCGGTCTCGGTGAAGTCGTGCACGTATTTCGTGTAGAATCGCGCGCTCGCGAAACTGCGCCGCTTATCGCCAATGCGTTCTTCATTGATGTAACCGGGCGCGACTTCGGCGGTCAGCAGGTTTTTCGGCATTTTCCATAATTCGCGGCCGACGCCGGTGGAAAACTCATGGCGGTGTGCGATGCCTGCGAAGCGGTTGCGGTCCCACCGGTAGCTTTGGAATACGTAATCGCGATCATCTACTTTGTGCTGGAGCCTTTCGCGCGCGAAATACTGTTCCGTGGTGACCACGCCCTTGCTGCGCGCGCCGAGCCCGCCCCCTTCTAGTTCCGTGGAGGTCAGGGTGTTGAAAGCATAAGAGAAAAGGTTTTTCGCTGAGGTTGTCGTCGCTTTGCTGTTGCCGTTGGCGTTAACATAAGAGGCTTCGGCGGAATCCTTCCATTTTTTTGCGGATTCTTCGGCGAAAGTCGGCACAGTCATGAAGCCCGCAATTAGGACGATGGCCAAAGAGATTCGTTTCATCAGGAATGATTATACGACATCGTCCCCCTTGCGAGAAAACGGCCTTGCTGCTATAATGACTAACCAGTCAGTCATAAATATGACCCCTATACATCCTCGTCCCGTCGTTCGTGATCCCGACGCAAAAAAACGTCACATTCTCAATGCGGCGCGCCAGCTATTGATCGAGCGGGACTTCGAGAAAATCGTCCTTGACGACGTGGCTAAGCGTGCCGGCGTGGCTAAAGGCACCCTCTTCCTTTATTTTAAAAGCAAGGAAGAATTGTTCTCTGCCGCATTTTCCGACGTCGCCGACGCCATCGGACTGGAACTGGAAGCCCTGGCTAAGACCGGCGCTGGCGGAAAGGACTTGCTCGTGGCGGCGGCCAAGGTGGTCTTGATCCATTTCGATTCCCACCGCGATTTTTTGGGGCATTTGGGCGCGGGACGAATACCCAATTGCGGCGCGCGCGCGCGCGAAAAGCTGCTTGAAAAATACCGGAACAACCAACGCTTGATCCGCGCCTTGTTGGCGCAGGCCAGTCGCGACGGGGCGAAGTCCGTCGACCTGGAATTCGCGGGAGCGGCTTTCATCGGGCTTTGCCGGAGTGCTGCGGTGCGCAAAGTTCTTTACGGTCGTGAGGGAGCTCTGGACCGCGAGGCCGAGATGGTCACTGGATTTTTCCTCGAGGGCAGCGGACTTGCCATATGAACGCGTTTCGCTCGCTTGCGCATCGCGAGTTCCGGCTTTATTTCTTCGGCCAGCTGGTTTCGATGACCGGGACGTGGATGCAGACGACGGCACAAAGTTGGCTTGTATATCGTCTAACGGGTTCAGGCACGCTGCTCGCGTTGGTTGTTGCCGCGGGACAGGTTCCCAGTCTTTTCCTGGGTTTGTTCGGCGGAGCAGTAGCCGATCGGTGGAATCGTCGCAAGGTACTCTTGATCACACAAATATTGGCGCTGGTTCAAGCCGCGGCATTGGGGTGGCTTACAGTAACGGGGCATGTCCAGGTTTGGCACGTCTTCACACTCTCTATTTTCCTGGGGGTCATTAATGTCTTCGATATGCCGGCGCGACAGTCCTTTATTCCCCAATTAGTCCCCCGCGAGGACATGGCCAATGCGATTGCGCTTTCGGGCATTTTGCTCAACTCCTCCCGCTTGGTTGGTCCCGCAATCGCCGGTTTGCTGATCGCCCACGTCGGGGAGGCTGTATGCTTCTGTATCAACGCGTTGAGCTACGTCGCGGTCGTCGGATCCCTAATGATGATCAGGCCGTTGTCGGCTGATCCTCGCGACGATTCGCAGAGCGAGCTGGAACGGATCAAATCGGGCCTGCGTTACTGCTATGAGGATCCCGAACGACGCGCAATCCTTATGTTACTTGCCGCCGTCAGCCTGGCCGCGGTGCCGGCGATGATGCTTTTGCCGGTGTATTCCGAGGGCGTCTTGCGCGCAGGGCCGCGCGGGTTCGGTCTGCTGACGACGGCCTTCGCTTTGGGCGCATTGGCGGCGTCGGCGATGCTGGCCCGCCGTGCGAGGCCCGATGAAATGCCGCGCTTGATCGGCCGCGCGGCGATTTTGTTCGGCGTGGCCATCGCTTCGCTTGCGCTCTTGCGCGGATTTGGCGCGGCGTGTGCGGCGATGATGCTTGCGGGTTGGGGCATGATGAGCGTGTTTTCCGGAGGCAATATCCGCCTTCAGCACCGCTCCAGCGATGCAATGCGCGGCCGGGTAATGGGACTTTTCTCGATGACGTTTATGGCTACCGGGCCGTTTGGCATGCTCGCGATGGGCTGGGCCAGCGATCACTACGGCGCGCCGGCGGCGTTGGCCGGAGGCGGCCTGGCGTGTGCTGCGTCGGCCGGCATGTTTCTCTCGCGAAAGGAAGCGCGATGAAGATCATTTGGTGTGCACTTTTGGCGGCCGCCACCCCAACCCTTGCCCAGGACCTTTCTCCCATTCCAGAGGCTCGCACCATCTCCCGCACGCTGACCTGGGAGGATTGCGTACAGATCGCGCTCTCGCGCAATTCCGATCTGACATCGGCGCTGCGCGCGTCAGAAGCCAGCCGCGCCCTTTATCTCAAAAGTTATAACGGGCTGCTGCCGACGGCGATATTGTCGAATTCCTACGGCAGTGGATCGTCGACAGGAGGCAAGGCATCGTATTCCGCGACCGCGTCGGCTGGGGTGACATTGTTTGACCTCGGTAGGATATCCGACATTAGGTCGGCGTCGGCTTCGCTGGACCAGGCGATCGCCGGCGCGCGACAGGCCTCAGCTATGCTGCGTTATAATTTGCGCGTGGCCTTCGCGAGCGTTTTATTCGCGGAAGTCAACGTCGATGTAGCCCGGCGCAACCTCGAGATCCGGCGTTCGGGTGCGGAAATGGTGTCGTTGCGGTACGACTCGGGACATGAATATAAAGGCAACATGATGAACGCCCAAGCCCAGCGTTTGCAGACGGAGGCCGCGTTGGCCCAATCTCAACGTACGTTGCGCTCCACCCGGCGCGTGCTGGCTCGTCAGATCGGTCTCGACGATTTCGAGGAAGTCACCGCAACTGGGACGCTTTCCGCCCTGCCCGCTCCTCCCGCTCCCGCCGACACCCTCTCCCTTCTTTCCGCGCGGCCAGACGTACAGTTGCAGGAATCTACCTTGCGCCTGGCGAAGGCCGCGACGCTGTCGGCGCAAAGCCCGTTATGGCCGAGCTTGACCGCCAGTTATGCGCGAACGCGGGGGCCTTCGGGTACAGAGTTTCCGGCCACTCCCTATGGATGGAGCGCGGGTGCCACCTTGAGCTATCCGTTGTTCGGCTCGGGCCCGACGGACGCCTATTTCGCAATGCAGGCGTCGCGACGCAATCTTGAAAGATCGCAGGCCGACTTGCGGACGACTCGTATGGCTGCAGTCGCGGAATTGGAGAGCGCATGGGCGGCCTATGCGAGCGCCGTCGACCAGGTCCGCGTACAGCAGGCGCAGCTAGAAGCCTCGCGGCAGCGCAACAACGAGGCGGACGTGAGATATGCGTCGGGCCTGCTCACTTTCGACAATTGGACGCTGATCGTTTCCCAGCGCGTGTCCGACGAACAGGGTGCTGTGCAAGCCCGGCGGGACGCGGTCGTGGCCCAGGCGAACTGGGAGAAGGCGCTGGGAAAAGTTTTGGGGGAATGAGATGAAAAAGTGTGCACTTGTCGCCGCCGGCGTTGCACTTCTCATTGCCGGCGGATGGGCACTCAAAAGAAAGTCGGCCTCCCCCTTCCGCGACGCCGGCACAGTCGTCACCGTAACGCGCGGATCGATCGAGGAGACGGTCGAGGCGACCGGCTCGGTGGCCCCCTTAAGTCGCGTCGAAGTGAAGTCTCCCGTTTCCGGCCGCGTTGAAAAACTTTTGGTCGATGAAGGCGACCGCGTAAAGCCCGGCCAAATCATCGCGTGGATGAGTTCCAGTGATCGCGCCGCCATCCTCGACGCGGCGCGTGCCCAGGGTCCGGAGGCGCTAAAGCGATGGGAAGATGCTTATAAGCCGACGCCGATTGTTGCGTCCTTGCCGGGCGTGATCATTTTGCGCAACGTGGTCCAGGGCCAGACGATCGACCCATCCATCGTGATGTTCGCGATGTCGGATACATTGATCACGCTCGGCCAGGTCGACGAGTCCGACATCGGGCGCATCCAGCTGGGAATGCCGGTGCGAATCACCTTGGATTCCTATCCGGACCAGCATGTGATGGGAAAAGTATTCGACATCCTCTTCGAAGGCAAAAACGTCTCGAACGTCATCCAGTACGGCGTCAAAATCAAGCTCGACAAGGTTCCCGAATATTTCCGTTCCCAAATGACCGCGAACATGACCTTTATCCTGCGTAAAAAGAATGACGCACTGCTGCTTCCGGCCACCGCGATCCGCGAGGGCGGCGAGAGCAAGCGCGTGTTGGTGCCGATCGACGAGAAGGGCGGCACACAGCCGCGCGACGTCACCGTCGGCATCGCAACCGATCAGACCGTTGAAATCGCCTCGGGTCTAGCGGAAGGCGACAAGGTCGTCATCAAGCAGCAACGCTATGTGCCCCAACAGGCGCCCCAGTCGAGTCCGCTGACGATGGGCGCTGCCGGCGGACGCACGACGGGACAGGCGCCAAAACGGAAGCGATGAGGTTTGCTTGGCGCTGATCGAACTCAAATCCATCACCCGTTCGTATCAGGTCGGGGGCGACGAGCTCAAGGTCCTGAAGGGCATCGATTTGACCATCGAGGAAGGCGATTTCGTCGCGATCATGGGGCCATCCGGCTCTGGCAAGTCGACGACCATGCAGATCTTGGGATTGCTTGACCGACCGTCTTCCGGGTCCTACATGCTGCTCGGCCGCGACGTGTCGCGCCTCAGCGACGATGAGGGCGCGGTATTACGCTCGAAGACGATTGGCTTCATTTTCCAGATGTTCAATCTTTTGGCCCGGACCTCGGCCTTGGACAATGTCGCCCTGCCGATGATCTATTCGGGTGCCCCCGACCGCGTCGCGCGCGCCAAAGAAGTTCTGGAGTGGGTTGGACTTGGCGATCGCCTCGATCACGCCCCCAATCAGCTCTCCGGCGGTCAGCAGCAGCGGGTCGCCATCGCGCGCGCGCTGGCCAACCACCCCAAGATTCTCTTTGCCGACGAGCCGACCGGAAACCTGGCTTCGGATCAGGCCGACGAAATCCTGCGCCGGCTCAAAGAACTCAACGAGTCCGGCCTGACCGTCATCATGGTCACGCACGAGCCCGACATCGCCGCCCACGCCAAGCGGGTCATTAAAATCAAGGACGGACTCATCGTTTCCGACACGCTCAATCCTGGCGCGAAGGCAGTCGTTGCGAAACAAAAAAATTCGGACACCGCCGCGAAATACGAATTGACCCCCCCTCCGGTTTCCGTCTCTGAGTTTCGCGATTACGCGGCCTCGGCGATGCGAGCGATGGCGGCTAATAAAGTGCGCAGCGCGTTATCGATGTTGGGCATTTTAATCGGCGTCGGAGCCGTGATCGCGATGCTCGCCATCGGCAAGGGGGCGCAGGCTGCCGTCGAATCGCGCCTCTCCAGCCTCGGCTCGAACTTGATCATGCTGATGCCGGGGTCGACCTCGACGGGAGGCGTGCGGGGTGCCGCCGGCAGCTTCAGCCGTTTCCGCTTGGACGACGTAAAGGAGATCGAAAAAATTCCCCACGTGAGGCGCGCGGAGGGCAACGTCAGCGGCAACGCGCAGCTCGTGTACCGGGATCAAAATTGGAACTCTTCGATCACCGGCGCGACCATTCAATATCCCGCGATGCACAACGCCGCGCCCTATTACGGCCGTTTTTTCACCGAGGAGGAGGATCTACGCTTGGCTCGGGTGGCGCTCGTCGGCCAAACCGTGATCAAGAACCTGTTCACGGACGCTCGGCAAAATCCCGTCGGCGAGATGATCAAGATCAACCGGGAGAATTTCCGCATCATCGGGGTGCTTCCGATCAAGGGATCCTCGGGATTCCGCGACCAAGACGACGTCGTTTTGGTCCCCTTGCGCACGGCGATGAGGCGCTTGCTCGGCCGCGCCTACGTCGACCAAGTCTGGATCGAAGCCGACGCGCCAGAATCGATCCCAGTAGTGATCTCCTCTGTCCAAAGCCTAATGCGTCGGCGCCATCGGCTCCCGGATTGGAAGGAAGACGATTTCAGCCTGCGCAACATGGCCGATATCCAAGCTGCGCTGGCGGGAACCACACAGGTGTTCACCCTGCTGCTCGGCATCGTCGCGGAGATTTCGTTGCTCGTTGGCGGAATCGGCATTATGAATATCATGCTCGTGTCCGTGTCGGAACGCACCCGCGAAATTGGCCTGCGTAAGGCCGTCGGGGCGTCCCGCCGCGCGATTCTGGCCCAATTCCTTATCGAGTCGGCCGTCCTTTCCACCGTTGGCGGGATAGCCGGAGTTGTGCTGGGGGTGGCTGTTTCGTTCAGCCTATCCCAGTTCGCTGGTTGGGCGGCGGTCGTGACCCTGCAGTCGATTGGGCTCTCGTTCCTATTTTCCGCGGGAACGGGCATTATCTTTGGGTTTTGGCCCGCGCGCAAGGCCTCCTTGTTGTCGCCGATCGAAGCATTGCGCTACGAGTGACGGTCAGCGGCACAGCGCCGCGGCGTCGATCATTCCGGCGCCCTCCTCAGACGTCTTGAGTCCTGGCAGCTTGGCTGCCGCCAAGGCGAACGCGCGACGAACCGCTTGCGGCCCGTGCGCCCCGCATTGAACGGCCAATGCCGCCAAACCCGCCACATGCGGGGCGGCCATCGACGTCCCGGACATGGTTTTGACGCCGCCTCCCGGAATCGTGGAAAGAATTCCCACCCCCGGCGCGATGAACGCGACGGCGCTTCCGCGGCTTGAGAATTGCGCGACGCGATCTCTTTTATCGCTGGCCGCGACCGCGATGACTCCTGGATAACCGGCAGGATATCCTACGCTGTCCGCATCCGGACCTGAATTTCCTGCGGCGCAAACGACGACCGCGCCGCTTTCTAGCGCTTTTGCGACCGCGCGTTCAAGAGCAGGGCTTTGCAGGGGCCCGCCTAGCGACATGTTTATCACGTCGACGCGGGCGTTTGCGGCCCAAAGGATTCCCTTTATGATGTCGGACAGCCGCCCGGAACCATGACCGTCGAGAACCTTCACCGGCACCAGCTTTGCCTTAGGAGCGACCCCGAAGGGGGCCCCGTCAATCCCGCGTCCCGCGATCGTGCCCGCCACGTGCGATCCGTGATCGTTATCGTCAAAGGGAACGGCGCCATCATTAATGATATTAACGCCCGACGAGTATGCGCAGCCGAGGTCTGAGTGGGAGCAGTCAATGCCCGTATCGATCACCGCGATGGAGGTCCCAGATCCATCGGCGGTGGGCCACACGGCCGGAGCGTCGACGCGGGTCACGCCCCAGGGGATGCGGGAACTGGCGCTCGCGGTTCGCTCAACGGGATCATCGAGAAGCCAGTTGCGAAAGATGTCTTCCTCGATCGCCAGCGCATTAGGGTGCGCAAGGATACGCGCTGCGTCTTGGGCCGTGACGTCTCCCGCTGATTCGACGACGGCGGCACTGATGGCATTGATGTCGTCGGTGACGACTAGTCCCATTTCACCGACCGCGGCCGCGCGGTCCGACTTGGTCATTTCGCTTGCGAACGTCACCAGAAACCTTTTTTTCGTCGGACCTTCCTGCGCCCACGCCGCCGTGGACAAGGCCGCAAGCAACGAGAAAAGCGCCCGCGTCGTCATTCGCCCTTTCATGTGTATCTCCTAACGCGCGAATTCCCCGGGCCCGCTGAGTATGAGATCGGAGAATGCTTCTGGGGAGGTTCGTTGGTCCCAGGATCTAGATAGGACATTAGACCTAGGATCAAAAAGATACGTAACAGCGCGCTCATCTGAAGTCCGATTACGAGGACTGCAGCTTGGGTTGTCGCGTTGGCGAGAGGTGTGCGATCTGCGGTGGCAATGTGATCTGCCTGCCCGTGCGCAAATGCTCCTGAACCAGGAACAGAAGCGTG
>JANPGH010000128.1:0-25132 GCA_031423795.1 Elusimicrobiota bacterium
AACAAGGCCGAGACGGCGAAAAAATATGGGGACGCCCAAGTCCACATCTGGCGCCGGTCGTTCGACGTCTCGCCGCCAAACGGAGAAAGCCTCAAGGATACCGCGGCGCGCACGCTTCCATATTTCAACAGCCGAATACTACCGGCGGCCTGTTCCGGTAAAAATGTCCTCGTTGCCGCGCATGGCAATTCCCTACGCGCGATCGTGATGGGACTCGAGGGCCTGACGCCCGAGCAAATTCTCAAGGTTGAGATCGGCACCTGCCAACCGATCATTTATGAGATAGATCCGCAGGGGAACGTTTCATCGAAGAAGGTCCTGACTTTAGTATGATGCGACCATGATGAAACAATCTCCCTTTCTCGCACTCGCCGCCGTGGTCCTGCTCGCGGGATGCGCGTCCCTTAAACCCACCCAGAAATCAAGCCTCGACAAGGACGCCCAGGCGGCTAAGGACGCCGCTGAGGCCGCGCCGGCAGCACCCCCGACCGAGGTTGCCGAAGCGTCGCTGCACGTCAACGGCGTGGATTACGCCGCGCGCGAGGATCTTAAGACTATCCCCTTCGATTACGACAGCGCCAAGCTCTCCGAAGAAGCCCTCTCCACTCTGAAGGCCAATGCCGACGTCATCAAGGGCGACCGAGATATGGTGGTCTTGGTTGCCGGGCATTGCGACGAGCGTGGAACCGTCGCCTACAACCTGGCGCTTGGCCAGAAGCGCGCCAAGGAAGTGCGCGATTATTACATTCGGCTCGGCGTTAACGGCACCAAGGTCGCCACAATTTCCTACGGCAAGGAAAAACCGACCTGCTCCGAATCCACCGAGGACTGCTGGTCTCAAAACCGGCGCGCCGAGACGCGCGTGCGCGTCAAGAAATGAAGCGCCTCCTGCTCTTGGCGCCACTGTTCTTGTCAGGCTGCGTAGCAACGCAGAAAGACATGCTCGACTTGTCCCAGCAAACCGACGACCTCAAGGAACAAGTCAGGGACCTGAAGAAAACCGTGGGTTCGATGCAGGCTAATCAAGCGGATCTTTCCGTCGAGATCAAGCAGCTTCGCGAGGATTTGACCGCCTATTCGGAAACTGTGAAATCCTCGATGGGAAATATGAGCCAGCTTTCGGCGAAACTTGACGTGATGGCCTCCTCGCTTTCCGGGAAAGTGACCCAGTTGGGCGAGACACTTGGCGCCGCACAGCAAAAGGCAATCGAAGGCCAGAAGGCTGAACTCGCCGCCCAAAGCCGCGAGACCACAGCAACCGAACTACTGCTCACCGCCGAGAAGCGCCTGTCCGCCCGCGACTACGCGCAGGCAGCCGCCAGTCTCGAGGATTACCTCAAAAAGTTTCCCAAGGGCGATCTCACGGATGTCGCCACTTACGATCTCGGGTTGGCGTATTTCGGCCTTCACTCGTGGACCAAGGCCGGCGAGCGCTTCGCGATGGTCTTAGATCAATACCCGAAAAGCGGTCAAACTCCCGGAGCGCGCCTGCATTATGCGTACTGCCTGCTTCGTTTGAAAAAGGCCCCCGGCGAGGCGCAGACCTACCTCGAATCAATCGTGGCGGACTTCCCTAAAAGCTCCGAAGCCAAGGAAGCCAAGACGGAACTTAAGCGTTTGGCCTCCAAGAAATGATTGCGCCTTGGGCGTTTATAGCACTCCTGGCCTGCGGCGCTCGCGCCGAGACCGAAGTTCGCCTCTCGGTGGGCAGCGCCTCGCGTGAAAATCTGCCGGTGCTGGCGATGCCGCCATTTACCGCCAGCGACCCGCGCAAGGGTCCTGACGCGTTGCTCGCCAAGCAGATCCGCGACGTCGTGCGCGCGGACTTGATGCTTTCGCGCCGTTTCGATGCGCGCGACGAAGAACCCGCGGCGGCGCTGACCGTAGGCGCCACGTGGCGCCTGCACGCGACCGCGGGCCAATCTTTGGATAAAATTTCCGTGCAGGTCCGGTTGGAAAACGGGGCCGGTGGCCAGGCCGTGTTCGAACGCTTCTATCGTCAAGACGCGCAATGGTTGCGCGCGCTGGGGCACCGCATCGCCGACGACATCGTCAAGGCCGCGACCGGCCGCGACGGCGTGGCCCGCACTAGGATCGCTTTTGTCAACAACCAATCGGGCAACAAAGAGATCTATGTGATGGATTACGACGGCGAAGGCCTTAAGCGTCTCACCAACGACCGGTCGATCGACCTATTGCCGCGCTTTTCACCCGACGGCCGCCGCATCGCCTTCACCAGCTATAAGGACGGCAACCCGGACCTGTTCTTGCTCGATCTCGAGACCGGGCGGGCCTCGACCCTATCTGACGAACAGGGCCTCAACATTGCCGGCGGTTTCTCGCCGGACGGCTCGAAACTCCTGATGACTCTGTCGCGGGGCAAAAGCCCGAACTTATACCTGAAGGACCTGGCCACGGGCACGCTGTCCCGACTCACGACCCACTTCGGGGCCGACAGCACGCCGACGTTTTCTCCTGACGCGCGCCAAACGGCCTTCGTTTCCGATCGCTCCGGCAACCCGCAAATCTATGTATTGGACTTAGGCACGAAACAGACGCGCCGACTCACCAACATGAACTGGTGCGACTCCCCCGCCTGGTCCCCGACGGGCGAGTGGATCGCGTTCGCTGGACGCGCCAATCGCAAGGACAAGATGGATATTTTTCTCGTCGACGTGACCGGCGCCCAAGTACGCCAGCTCACCCACGGCGAAGGGTCCAACGAGGATCCGACGTGGTCGCCCGATGGCCGCCTTCTCGCCTTCTCAAGCACGCGCTCCGGACGGTCCCAGATCTACTTGATGGACGCGGACGGCTCAGCCCCGCGGCTCACCGTCGCCGTCCCCGGCGCCAGTTCCACGCCCCACTGGTCCGGTTCTCGCTAAGTCAACTCTTCGGAAGGACCAACGTAAAACAAGCCCCGCGGCCCGGCCCCGCACTGTCGACCTCGACGGTGCCTCCGTGCTTGGCCGCGATGCGCAACGCCGCCGACAATCCTAAGCCGCTTCCTTCCCCCTTCTTGGTCGTAAAAAAGGGCTCGAAAATACGCTCGAGGTTCTCCGACGAAATTCCGACGCCGTCGTCGACGATCGCGACACGGTGCCATCGGCCCGCGGTGGAGGCCGTCAGGCTGATCTGGCCTTCGTCCTTCGCTGCCTCCAGCGCGTTCTGCAGCAGGGCCGCGACTGCCTCTTGGATCAGCGTTATGTCCCCTTTTGCACGCATCTTGTGGTCGAGGCCCGCGACCACAAACTTGATCGAGCGCCGCTTCGCCTGGGACGAGATGGCCTTGACCGCCGCGCGTAGCGGCACGGCCAGATCTAACGGCCGCATGTCCATTTCTTCGATACGACCGAGATCGAGAAGATCCTTTAAAATCGTCTTACAACGCTCGACCTGGTCGCGAATCTCATGCAGCTCTTTGAGGGCGGCCTTGTCATGCGACAGGCGACTGGAGAGAACTTCGGCGTCGACGGAAATTGTGGTCAAAGGGCCTTTGATGCGATGGGCGACTTCGCCCGCGACCCTCCCTAGTGTCGCGAGCCGCCCGACCTGGACGAGGCGCTCCTCAAACCGGCGGGACTGATCTTCCTGGGCTTTGCGCGTGTCGCTGGCGAGCACCGTCATCAACGCGGCCGAAACCGCCAGAAATACGGCGCGCAGCCAGAACTCGGGATTGGTCGGCCATCCTAAGACCGGACGCCAGCCCGTGACCAAATACAAGGCTATGGCCACGATGGCGATGATCCAGCGTTGCTTGGCGCTGCGCGTCAGAGCCGATCCGAACACCAGCAACAGATATAAAAGGAAAAGATCCGCCTTTGGGCTCAGCCACATCAAGACCCCGGTCGCCACTAAGGCGTCTCCGACGAAAAAACTGGCCTGGAACCACCACCGGGAAAGAATCCTGTCGTCCACGAGCTGGAGCACGAACAGCGAGCCTCCTAGCAAGAACGTCAGTGGCCACAACCGTTCGACGTGGCTCGACGTTTGGAACATCGCCATCAGTATCAGCACCGCCATGAACAGGCCTTGGAAGGCGAAATAAATCGGACGGCGCAGCGCGCGGTCAGGGATCAAGGCGATAGCCGAGCTTGGGAACGGTGAGGATCATCGCGGACTTGGCGCCCAGTTTCTTGCGCAAGTTCTTGATATGGGTGTCCAAGCTGCGCGTCGGCACGGAGCGTCCATAGCCTGACGTGTGTTCGATCAGGAAATCGCGCGACAAGGTCTTGCCCGCGTGCGCCACGAGCAGAAATAAAACCTCGAATTCCCGCGGCTGCAAGTCCAACTCCCGGCCATTTAAAACCGCCCGGCGCTGCGCGGAGTCCAGCTCCAGCCCACCCGCGCTCACCGAGCTCTCGAGCTGCGCGCCCAGCCCTGATCGCCGCAGAACCGCCTGGATTCGGGCCATCAACTCCATCGCGCCAAACGGCTTAACCACGTAATCATCGGCGCCCAAGTTCAACCCCAGGACCTTGTCGCCCTCATTGGCCAGACCAGTGAGGAGAATGATGGGAATTCCCCGCGTCGCCGCATTCTCCTTCAATGCCTGCAAAATGACGCGTCCATCCCCTCCCGGCAAGCGCACGTCGAGCAAAACCAGGTCCGGCCGGCGCGCGACGGCTTCGGACACGGCCTTGTCGGGATCGCTGACCCAATCCACCGAAAATCCAGGCGACAACGTCAGCGTTTTTTCAACCGCGCGCACGATGGCGGGGTCGTCTTCGATCATCAGTAATCGCGGCACGCCGACAGTATAAACTATTCACAAAACATCCACAATTTCAATTGGCCGACCAGCGACAATCCCGCTACAATCCGAAGGTATGAAAACCATGGCGGAAATGGGCGGCGTCTCGGGGTTCGCGCTGATCGAAATGGTCGTCGTCATTTTGGTCATCGGCATACTGTCGGCGGTGGCCTTGCCCCAATACGCCCGCATCATGGAAAGACCCCGAGCCGCCGAAGGCGTTCAATTTCTGTTGGCCATCAAGGGCGCTCAAGACCGCTACTTTAATAGATATGGTGTTTATTGCATTGGCGCGCTGACCGCAGCCAACTGCCGGGGCTGGGATATCACAATACCCGCGCCCAAATACTTTGATGCCGTACCGAACACCGTCGCGGCCGGAACCTGGAATTTGACGCTGACAAGGACCTTTAATACCATCTATTACGGTCAATACACTCTCATTTACACCGATGGGGGGAATCCGGCCTTAACCTGCACTCCCGCACCCGATTGCACCAATGAACTTTTGCCGGCGATCCGTTGAAAATCCGTGATCGATTCGAATTGAATGAAGGAGAAAATCAAATGAACATGAAAAAAATCCGTCCGGCACGCAAATCACAATCCGGCTTCACCTTGATTGAGTTGCTGGTCGTCGTGCTCATCATCGGTATTTTGGCGGCCATCGCCGTGCCGCAATATTTCAAAGTTGTCGAAAAAGGGAAGGTTTCCGAAGCTATGAGCATGCTCGATGCCCTGCGAGGAGCCCAGGAGCGCTACTTGGCGGTGCGAGGTATCTATTGCGCCGGAGATCCTTCTGGAAACTTGAACGCCGCCGGAGCATGTCCCGGGTGGGATCTTCCCCCACTCGCCGCCGCTGGCGGCAATGCTATGAAGTATTTTAATATGAATCCCATGAATGTTGGTAATGCGCCTAATTGGAATATCTCATTGGTTAGAATCCAAAATGTCTCGAATTACGGTCAATACGCGATTACTTACGCTGTTACTCCAGGCGCTCCACCAACTTTTACCTGTCCCGCTGGCAACTGTCAAACGGACTTGATGCCGCAATAATTCTCACTCAGCATCAATACATCGGTAAGCCCTTCTCCCGTCACTCTGGGGGAAGGGCTTATTTTCTTAAACCTGACATCGTTAGGATAAAAACGCCTAGCACAGTTCCGCCGATGGGCAGCGGGATCCCGGCAGCGGTGGCGCCGATCAGCGCCTTGAACCGCGCTCGTTTGGGATCATCGCCATGCCAGCGCTCTTGGATTCTTTTGACGACGATATAGCAAGTCGCGAAAGCCGCCAAGCCGGCGAATACGAGAGAAACAGGACCGAATTCCCATTCCAGGCCGAAAAATAGCCAGTCGATCGCGAGTATCGCCAGGCCGCTGGCGGGATGAAAGAAGGGGCGCGATTTGATCTCTTTCGATTCCATGATGAGAGTGTGGCTTTCCGCCGAGGACGGGTCAAGGGCGGCCTTGGAACAGGGAAGGTTAATCTGTTAGAATCGCGCGATGAAATACCTCTCGATGGCCCTCATCGCCGCCTACGGCCTTCTGGGCCTAACCGCCTGCGACAAAAAGGACTCTGAAACCATGAAAACTCCCGCCCCCGCAACTTCCGCCGCTCCTGCCTTGAGTCCAGCGTTGTTATCGCCGCAATCGGCCGCGGAAAAGGCCCCCGACTTGTTTAAGGTCAAGTTCGTCACGACGAAAGGCGACTTCACCATCGAAGTCCACCGCGCATGGGCCCCGAACGGCGCCGATCGCTTCTACAACTTGGCCAAAATAGGGTTCTTCGACGGCGTCAAGTTTTTCCGCGTGATCAACGGCTTCATGGCTCAAGTGGGCATCCACGGCGATCCGGCGGTGGCCGCTAAATGGAGGGCGGCCACATTTCCGGACGACCCGTCGGTGGGGCAACACAATAGCCGCGGCATGGTCACCTTCGCGACCGCGGGACCGAACACCCGCACGACGCAGTTTTTCCTGAACTTCGGCGACAACTCGTCGCTCGATTCGATGGGATTCCCCCCATTCGGCAAGATCGTCGATGGCGCGGCGGTCCTGGATCAGCTTTACCGCGGCTATGGAGAGGGCGCCCCGCAAGGCAATGGTCCCGATCAGGGCCGGCTCCAACGGGAAGGAAACGCCTATCTCAACGCCTCGTTCCCGCAACTCGACGCGGTCGTCACCGCGCGGCTCGTTCCGTAAATCGGGCGAGGCGGATTAACGGCCCTTGTACTGGGCCTTGTAATAGGCCCGATATCCGCCGGCGACCTTCAACGGGCGCCACCAACGCTCGTTCGCCTGGTACCAGGCGATGGTTTCTCGCAATCCATTTTCAAAGTCGTATGCGTGGCGAAAGCCCAGGCGCTTGAGCTTGCCGCAATCGAGCGCATAGCGGCGGTCGTGGCCTTTGCGGTCGGCGACCGGAGTTACCAGCGAAGATTTCTTGCCCATCAACTTAAGAACGCGGGCAACCAGTTCCCGATTCTCGCACGTGTAAGATCCCCCGATATTGTAAGTCTCGCCCAACGCGCCCTTACCAGCGACGGCCAAAATCGCGCGCGCATGGTCGACGACATGCAGCCAGTCGCGCACCTGGCGGCCGTCGCCGTACATCGGGAAGGGCCTATTCTCTATGAAATTAGTGATCATCAACGGCAGCGCTTTCTCGGGAAATTGGTAAGGCCCGTAATTGTTCGACGCCCGCGTGACAACGACGGGCGCCCCGTGAGTGACGAAATAGGAGCGCACGAGCAGGTCCGAGGCCGCTTTAGAAGCCGCATAGGGGCTATTCGGCTCTAAATGATCCGTTTCTTTCGAAGTGCCTTTGGCGACCGAGCCGTAAACCTCGTCGGTCGAGACGTGAACGAAGCGACGTACTTTGTGGACCAACGCCGCGTCCAATAAGACCTGGGTGCCGATCACGTTCGTGCGCAAAAAAACGGAGGCGTCGAGAATGGATTTGTCGACGTGAGTCTCGGCCGCGAAATGAACGACGAGCTCGCAACCCTTCATTGCGCGCGAGACGGCCTTGCGTTCGCAGATATCCGCTTTTATCCAGTGGTGGCGGGACTGCGGCAGGTCGGCCACGTTGGCGGGGTTGCCGGCGTAGGTGCGCAAGTCGAGATTGACGATCTTCCAGGACGGCCGCGCGGCCAACGCGTGACGGATGAAATTGGAACCGATAAATCCCAATCCGCCAGTGACGAGGACCTTCATTTTAAGACGCGGCCGCGAACAAACCAGTCCCAGGTCTCGCGCAGGCCCTGTTCGAAGCCGACCAGCGGCTTGTAGCCGAGCGTGCGCCGAATTTTCCGGTTGTCGGCCCAGGTTTTGCGCACGTCACCAGCGCGCATCGGGTGGTGCCGGCGCTGAAGTTTTCGCCCGACAATCTTTTCGATCACGGTTATCATGTCGAGAAGCGAATGCGTCTCGTTGTTGGCGACGTTGAAGACCTCTCCGCTCACTTTGGCCGGTGCCTTTGCGGCAAGGATGTTGGCTGAGACCACGTTGGCCACGTGCGTGAAATCCCGCGATTGCTTGCCGTCCCAATGCACGTCGAGCGGTACGCTCGACATTGCAGATTCCATGAACTTGGGGATCACCGCCGAATACAGCGACTCGGGATCTTGGCGCGGTCCGAACACGTTGAAATAGCGCAGGCTCACCGTCTGCAGGCCGAAGGACTTGGCCCACACGATCGTATATTGTTCCGCAGCCAATTTGCTGACCGCATAAGGTGACAGTGGCTGCGGACGCATGTCCTCCTTCTGCGGAAAGACCTTGCATCCTCCATAAACGGAGCTTGATGACGCGTAGACGACACGCTTGACGCCTGCCGCCCGCGCGGCGACGAGCATATTCAGCGTCCCGGTCACGTTCGCCTCGTTGGACGGCAGCGGCCTGTCCATCGATTTGGGAACCGAGCGGATCGCCGCCTGGTGAAGTACGAAGGTCGCACCTAGGCACGCTTTCGCGCAATCGGCGGGGTTCGTGATGTCTCCGTTCACGAAATCGATCTGGTTGCGGACGCCCGCGAGCTTGTCGAGTCGCCCCGTCGAGAGATTGTCCAGAACGCGCACCGACTCCCCGCGCCGGACCAGTCCCTCGACGATATGGGACCCGATAAAACCGGCTCCGCCGGTCACTAACCAAAGATCTTTGGACATGGTCGCCATCCTAGCATTCCCTACGGGCGGATGTCGTCCCGGGCAGCTCTCTCGGGGAACCATTCGGCTTCCCAATTGCGGTGCGGAGCCGTTTTCGGGTCGGCACTGCCGAATTTAAAGTCGACGCGCACCGTCGCCTCGCCGACTCCTCCGGGACGGAATCGCGCGCCCAATTTGGTGTAAAAATCGTGCCAATGCTTGGTCCATTGGACTTCTTTTTCGAATACCCTCAGGCCATGGACATTCTCGACTCCCCCGGAACTTTCCACTAGGCCGCGAACGATGAACGACAAGCGCCAAGTGGGACTCGAGGGCGCGATCGCAAACTCGGCGTCGCCGTAATAGCGGCCGGGATCGGACACATTGTAGAAAACACCGCCGCCGACCGCAGCACCCTCATCGTCGCCCCAACGCACGTCGAACGCCGTGGAGCGGTTGCCCTGCTCGAGCTGGTAATCGTCCCGCGCGGTGAAGTTCAAACGGTTGGACGCGCGCCAGCTCGTCTGGAAGACGATGGGTTGGACTCGTTGGCGAAAGCCCAGCGTCCGGTCGCGGAACGTCCGGAAATCGTACCCGGAGGACAGCTTGGCCCACGCTCCCGGAAACGGCAAAAATACGTCGGACACAGAGAAGTCGTTGCGTTCGACCGACTTGTCCCGCGCGCCGATGTCTTCGGTCATCGTGTCGGGGCGCAGGCGCCGCGTGTAGGTCTGCCGTAAGTCCCAGTTGCCGAGGGTCGTGTTGAAGCGCAGGTTGCCTGCCGTCGTCCACCGTCCGACCACGGTGTCACGGAACGTTTCGGTCGATACCGCCCCGAGTTCGTCGAACCGGTTATAGTAGGTTTCGGAATAGGACGCCGTCGGCGCGAAACTCACGCCCTTGGCGATCAGGAAGGTGCGGGTGCCTTCCCATCCGGCGCCTACCGATTTTTGGAGGAACGGCCGCCCGACATCGTAGTTGTTGACCGCAAATCCGTTCATCGTGTTCAGCCAAGGCAGCCCGAAAAAACGCAGGGGCTGACTTTGGTAGTCGAGGCGGGGCGCGTCTTCTGTCGCCTTGTGAAAATCCTTGCGGTCGGCGGTGGCCAGGTCGAGCCGCGTGTAGGACAGGCGCGCCACCCCCGTCTCGAAGCGATGGACGAACGCGGCGTCATTGCGCAGTTCCGGGCTGACCCGGAAATAATTTGAACGCGCGTAGGCATTATTGAATTCGGCGTCGGACTGTAGTTGAAATCGGCCCTGGAAAGCCGACGATGATGGCAGGGCCTGGAAGCCTTGGCCAAGGAAGGTCCACCGGTCGTCGCCGCTGGATATCTCATGGATGCGATAGGCATACAGCGCGCCTCGCGAGTCCTCGCCTTTATGGCGCTGGAACTCGCCGCCATAGCCGAACCCTTGTTTCTCATAAAAATCGGCGAACAGCTTGCTGTACGTTGATTCGGAGTATTGCGTGTTCAGCGTGTTTTTTAGGAATGGGCCGTTGCGGCGGTCGATGCCGGGCGAGCTTTTCCAACCCCAAAAATGGGTCGGCGAAAGGGGCTTGTAAAGAAACGGGGTATAAAAAACGGGGACCGGTCCCATATAAAAAATGACGTTCTTGGCGAACATACTCTTCTTCGGAATGACGGATACCGTCGTCGCACGAAAATGGTAGTGCGGCGGAACCGCGCCGCAGGACGTGAAGTCGGCGCCCCGATAGTATAAGCGTCGGTTTTCCCCAAGGTTCGCCTCCCGCGCGTGGATACGCCAATCGGCCATGCCGGCCGATGAATGAAACAATCGCCCCGTGTGCTTGGCAAAATCGAATTCGCCAGAGTCCCCGTACACCGCGGAGACGCCGTCCTCCACGAGAAGAGAGCCGTCGGAGAGGCCCGTTCGACGCGCGGTATCAATCCACAGATCCGAACCTTTGACCGTCATCGTCGATTCCTTGAGCACCACGTGCCCAGACAGGTGTAACGAAGACTCATCCGCGTTGAACTGCGCGCGGTCGGCCGAGAAATCGGCATGGCGCCCGGGCGGGGGCGCAGGCAAGGCGTAGTCCTGCGCAACAGCGGGAACCGTCACGAGAAGCAACGCCAAGGCTCTCAGCGCCCGGATGCAGCCTCCCGGGACAAAAGTGCTGCCCCAATGCAACCCCAGTCGCGCTCGGCCGGAGCCGCCAGGGTTAACGTCTCGAACGGCTCGCGAAACGGCTGGGCCGCGAACACCCGCCGTACGGGATCAAGCACGAGGTGGCCCGCGCGCGCGACCCCACCCAGGATCAATACGGCGTCAGGATTGAAAACCAGCACCGCGTTCGTCAGGCCAATGCCCAGCCAAGTTCCAAATTCATCCCACACTTGACCCGCGCCGGAAACGCCCGCCTCGGCGGCCTCGGCCAACGCCTTCGGAGTGAACGGCGACGGCGGACTTTTCATCAAGCGCCGCGCGATACGCTTGATCCCATAAGTTCCCACGTACGCCTCAAGGCACCCGCGACGCCCACAATGACACAACGCGCCTGCGGCGCGCACGATCATATGGCCGATTTCACCGGCCGAACCTGTCGCCCCGCGGTACAGGCGGCCGTTTAAGATCAACCCCCCGCCAACGCCCGTTCCCAACGTAACGCCGACCACGTGCCGTGGTTTTCTCTTTAATCCGATCGCATAGCCGCCCCACACGGCCACATTGGCGTCGTTGTCGGCGAACACGCGAATCTTTAAGCGGCGCTCGAACTCGCGCTTAAACGCAAATCCGCGCCAACGCTTCAAGTTCGGGGCAAAGAGCAATGTCCCCGTATCGACGTCCACGCCTCCCGCCAAACCCAAACCCAAACTGTCGTAACGCCAACCGTCGAGACAGGCGCAAACGCGGCGCACAAATTCCCGCGCAGAGAGCTGCGTGTCCGTCGCAATGGTAGCGACCTTCACCAAGTCGCCCTTCGCCGACACAAGGCCAACTTTCGTGAAGGTTCCGCCAATATCCATCCCGACCGAAAAACCCCTCACGCGTTCCTCCTCCTGGCGACGACTTTCAGCGCTGCGCCGGCCAGATACAAAGATCCCGCGCAGACGGCAACCGCCGGCGCGCGCGCATCGCGTCGCCAAGCGTTGATCGCCGCGGCCGGGTCGCGCTCAACGGTGATTCGGGCACTCGGTGCGGCCGCACGCACCGCGTCGCTTAGTTTCAATGGCTCCATCGCCCTTGGCGACGGAGGCCTGACGACCACGACGTCACGCATCAGGCGTCCCAGCGGACGAAGGACTCCGGCGCGATCCTTGTCGCGCATCAAACCCACGATCCAGCGCGCGGGTCGTTTGGACCACGGCGATGATCTCCATGTTTTTGCCAACGTACGCGCGGCTTCGGGATTATGGGCGCCGTCGATCACCAACGTTTTGCGGCCGATGCGGATCAGATCAAATCGCCCCGGCCAACGCACGGATTTCAGGCCATCCCTCCAGGCCAACGAGGAAATTTTAAGCCCCGACGCGCGTACGGCTTCGGACGCGAGCGCCACGTTCATACCTTGGTGAGCGCCCAACAGGCTCAGCGCGTACGACTTCCCCTTTGGACAGCGTAGGATTTGCCTTCCTCGGATCCAATCGACGTGGACGGTCTTCCAAGGCCGGCGCACGACCAGGAGGTTCGGCGCCGCTCGACGCAGGACGGCCAAAGCGGAAGCAGGCATGCTCGCGCACAACGCCGGGCGACCGCGCTTGAAAATTCCGGCCTTCTCCGCGGCGATTCGAGGAAGCGTTTTACCCAGAAACGCCTGGTGGTCGTAATCGATCGAGGTGACCAGTGCTGCCAGCGGAGAAGCGACCACGTTCGTCGCGTCCAGGCGCCCTCCCAAGCCCGTTTCAAGGACCATCACCGAGCATTTCGCTTTCGCAAAATGCAAAAAAGCGATCGCGGTCAAAATCTCGAAGTAAGTCAGCTTGGACTGGCGTTCCACGGAGAGAACCTGGGTGAAAAGGCGCGCGAAATCGACGCGCGCGATCTTACGCCCACCTATACTGATCCGCTCTCGCGGATCCAGCAAATGCGGCGAAATATACAGCCCGACGCGGTGCCCCGCGGCGCGCAAAACACTGGCGAGAATCGCGCACGTCGAGCCTTTGCCGTTGGTTCCCGCGACGTGAAATGCCGGAACCTGGTTATGCGGATTTCCCATCCGTGACAAATGCGCGCGTACGCGATCGAGTCCCAATTCAATGCGGGTTTCCTGGCGCGCCTCCAGCGCTTTTAGAGCCGAGGCGTAATTCATCCCACGCGCTCGACACGGGCGCCGACGCGGGCAAGCTTGCGCTCGACCGCCTCATAACCGCGGTCGATGTGGTAGACGCGCTGTATCGTCGTGCGGCCCTTGGCGGCCAGGGCTGCGATCAGAAGTGCGGCGCCCGCGCGCAGATCCGAAGCCATGATCGGCGCTCCCGAAAGCTGTTCCACTCCGACGACGACGGCCTCGGATCCCGAGACGGTGATTTGCGCTCCCATTCGGGCGAGTTCCGCGGCATGCATGAAACGGTTTTCAAAAACGGTCTCGCGCACCTTGGTCTGTCCCGTCGCCAGAGCCATCAGGGACATCCAGGGTGCTTGCAAATCGGTCGGAAATCCCGGATGAGGCGAGGTGTTGACCGACACGGGCTTGGGCCGCCGGTCCATCGCGATCTCAATCCAGCCCTTCCCCGAGGCGATGCGCGTGCCGGTTTTCTTGAGCGCAACGATGACCGCCGACAAATACGCTGCCTCGGCGCCGAGGACGCGGACTTTCCCGCGCGTGGCCGCCGTCGCGATCAAAAAGGTTCCCGCCTCTATGCGATCTGCGATGACGCGATGGCGCGCGCCATGGAGGCGAGCGCGCCCCTCGACGATGACAGTCGAGCTTCCCGTACCGGTCACGCCGGCGCCAAGCTTTTTTAAAAACGCGCCCAGGTCTTCGATCTCCGGTTCGCGCGCGGCGTTTTTGATCGTGGTGCGGCCCGTGGTCACAGCTGCGGCCATCATCAGATTTTCGGTCGCACCTACGCTGGGAAACCGCAGCTTGAGCGTTCCCGCCTTGAGCCGGGCGGCACTCATGATGATGTCGCCTTGGTCGGCAATGCGGCGCGCGCCCATCATCTCGAAGCCTTTGAGGTGAATGTCAATCGGACGCAGTCCGATCGCGCAACCGCCGGGAATAGGCACCCGCACCAATCCGAAACGCGCCAAAAGGGGGCCGGCGGCCAGCACCGAGGCGCGCATTTGCTTGACGATATCGTAAGGGGCCTGCGTTTTGAGGGATCCGGCGGCTTGGACCCGAATCACATCTTTATTGACACGAACCTGCTTGCCCAGGCTCTCGAGCAAGCGGACCGTCGTACGGATGTCGCGAAGTCCCGTCGGGCAATTCTCGATGACACAAGGATCATCGGTGAGAAGTGTCGCAATCAGGATGGGGAGGGCCGCATTTTTCGATCCGCTGACCGGGATGGCCCCTTCCAAGCGCCGTCCGCCCTCGATGACTAAGCGGTCCATGGGAAAGTCACTCTACCATTTTTCCGATCGCGAAGCGGTCGTGGCCCGAGACGTCCTTTTTGAGGTACACCGCCGTAAAGCCCGCGAACGCCAGTAACTTGCTCGCCGCTTCGCCTTGGCGCGACTCGATCTCAAGGGCAATGAAGCCGCCGGCTTTAAGCAGTTTCGGCGCATTGCCGATGATCGCGCGAATGGCGTCCAATCCGTCTTTACCCCCGTCCAACGCCAGTCGCGGTTCGCATTGTACCTCGGGTTCCAGCGTTTCGAGGTCGCGCGTCGGGATATACGGTGGGTTGGACACAATGAGGTCGGCCCATCCCCGCAGGCCCTGCTTGTCGGAAAAAAGGTCCTCACGCACGAAACGAATGCGGTTGGACACGTGATTGGCGACGGCGTTCTTTTGCGCTAACGCCAGCGCCTTGTCGCTGACGTCGGTGGCAAACACGGTCGCCGTGGGAATAAGTTGGGCCAATGCGATGGCGATACAGCCCGTTCCAGTGCCGATTTCCAGGATTTTCGGCGCAGCCGCCTGAGACGTCTTCAACAATCTCTCGCACTCGAGAACCAGTTCTTCGGTTTCAGGACGCGGAATCAAGGAATCCCGGGTGACGTCGATTCGGATCCCGAGGAACGGCTGATGGCCAAGAATGTAGGCCAACGGCACGCGCTTACTCCGTTCGCGAATGCAGGTCCAAAAATGCCGGGCTTGCTTGGCAGTCAACTCGTGGCGCGCCTGTGTCCACATTACTCCGCGACCGGTGCCCAGCACGTCCGCCATAATGAACTCGGCACTGGCTTTGGCCTCTGGCACCCGCCGTTCCTCGAGGTACGCGACAGCGTCGGCGAGCCACGCCGCGATATTCACGACGCGGCGTCCAGCCGCAAGCGGCGCGATTCCTCGCGCAAAGCCTGCAGTATGGGGCCGACCGCTCCTCCCATCACCTCGTCAATGTTATGCCACGAGCGTTCAAGACGATGGTCGGTGATGCGCGATTGCGGGAAATTATAGGTGCGTATTTTCTCCGAACGGTCGCCGGTGCCGACCTGAACGCGACGCGCGCTGGCACTGGACGCGGCGGCTTTTTGCCGCTCGGCCTCGGCCAGCATCGCATACAAGCGTTTCATCGCCTTGTCGCGGTTGCGCCCTTGCGAGCGCTCTTCCTGGCACTCAACGACGATTCCCGTTGGCAAATGGGTGATGCGCACCGCCGTCTCGACTTTGTTGACGTTTTGACCGCCGGCGCCGCCGGCGCGATACGTGTCGAACTTCAAATCCTCAGGCCTAACTTCGACCTCGACTTCCTCCGCTTCGGGCATCACCGCGACGGTGACTGTAGACGTGTGAATGCGACCGGAGGCCTCGGTCGCCGGCACGCGCTGGACGCGATGCACGCCGCCTTCCGCACGCAGCCACGAATACACTTCTTTGCCTGAAATAAACATCACCGCCTGCTTAAGTCCCTTGAGGCCGGTGGCGGAAACGTCGACCGTCTCGACCTTCCACCCCTTGGTTTCGGCAAATCGCGTGTACATACGCAACAGCTCGGCAGCAAACAGCGCGGCTTCGTCGCCGCCCGCGCCAGCCCGAATCTCAAGATAACAGTCCTTCGTGTCAACGGGATCTTTGGGAAGAAGCTCGACGAGGATTTCCTGCTCGAGAGCGGCCGCCTTCTCGCGCAGCGGCGGTAGCTCGTCGTGGGCGATCGGACCGGTTTCAGGGTCGTCCAGAAGCGCCTCCAGTCCCACGGCCTCCTCTTCTAATCGCAGTAGTTCACGAGCCTTGGCGGCCGTCGACGCCATTTGCGCGTGGCGCAAAAAGAGGTCCTTGACTTCGGCAGGCGGCAAGCCTCCGCCCGCGAGCCGGGCTTCCAGCTCGCGGAATTCGGCGGCCACTTTGGCGATTTTTGCGTTCATCAGTGGACTCTAAAAAGCGGGAGCCCCGGCGGTATGCTCGCCAGGGCTCCAGTTGCGACGTCGACTGCTAAGCGTCTTTCTTGGCGGGAGCCTTCTTCGCGGCGGCCGGCTTCTTGGCGGCCTTCTCTTCCTTCTTAGGAGCCGTGCTCAGTACGCGCTTGGCGGTGTGGCCAACGTGAGCCAATTGCTTGCTGGTCTTCTTGGCGGCCTTGCGCTCGATCGTCTTGCCGGAGGTGGACTCGAAGCGCTTCTTAAAGCGGTCAATGCGGCCCGCGGTGTCGACGAGGCGCTGCTGTCCCGTGTAAAACGGATGCGAGAACGCGGAGATGTCGAGCTTGACCAGCGGATAAGTCTTGCCGTCTTCCCAGGTGGTCGTATCCTTAGCGGTGACCGCGGAGCGGGTGACGAAAGATTTGTTGGCCTGGACGTCTTGGAAGACGACCGTGCGATAGACAGGGTGGATGGCTTTCTTCATTTTAGAACTACCTCGAATTGAGAGCGACTAAACGTCAGTATAGCAAATATCCGCACGGCGAAAACCGCTCTTCGGCTCAAACCCGGCGCAGGAATCCAGCCAGGGCCTCATTGAAGGCGGCCGGATTTTCGACGTTGGAAAAGTGGCCGGCGTCAGGAATCACCTTTAATTGGGAGCCGGAAATGCGGGCGGTCATCGCTTCGGAAAGCGCCGGCGGAGTGATCTTGTCCTGTTCTCCGACAAGGATCAGCGTCGGAACCTTTATCGCAGACAACGACCCCGTCATATCTCCGCGCGCAGCCAAGGCCGCGAGTGCGGCCATCACCGCCTCCGCGGAGGCCTTTTCGGCGATACCCCGCAGAAAGGAGACGATCTCGGGTCTGTGGTTCCACGTCGAGGGCGCCAACGCGTCCTTCAGGAACGGTCCCACAAAAGCCCCCACTCCGTCACGACGCACGACGTCGACCGCGGCGGCGCGTTTGACCTTATTCGCGTTGGCATCGGCCTCTGCGCGCGTGTCGCAGAGCACGAGCGCCCTGACGCGGCCCGGGTACTTCTCGGCAAAACGCAGGGCAACGTACCCGCCCATCGAAAGGCCCGCCACGATGGCCGATTCGACCCCGAGCGCCGACAAGGTCTGCGCCAAGTCATCGACGGCGTGCTCGATGAACCACGGCGGCGCCAGCGGCGTGTCCCCGAATCCGCGCAAGTCTGGCGCAAGAACCCGATAGGATTCGAGGGCCTTCGCCTGTGGCTCCCACATCTGCGCTGATAGCGGAAACGCATGTATCAGTACGATCGGAAGGCCCTTAGTCGAGCCCGATTCCCGGACGGCCAGCTTCACCTTGCCGTCACTTCGGCGCCGCCGCGCGCCGCCGCGCGCCGCCGTTCCCGCTCGGAATTCCGGCGGATCGCACCTTCCACGCCGTGTTCTATCGCTTGGCGGACCAAATCCGTCGCGCGGGCCATCGGCGCTTGAAATGCGGCGAACTCGTCGGGGGTCAATGAATTCGTGAAGAATGGGACCGAGTTGTGCTTGGTGATTTTGCGGCCGTCATCCTCGCCGATCAACACCCGGGGGATATCCTCGGTCTGCATCGCCGTTATGATCGATTTAACGGCAAGATCGCCGTTGTGGGGACCCGTCGCGCGCAATGCCGTCTGACCCAAAGCGACGTCCAGCGCATCGTGAACGAGCAGAATCTCCATCGGCAAAATCCCCGTCATCTCCGCGACTTTCATAAGAATGGGCCCCGTATCGTTGTACCAAGTCATCGCCTTGAAGTAAATCAGCGTGCCCTGTACAAATATATGGCCGAGGAGCGTGCCTGAATCATCGCGCATTTCTCCCCAAGGTCCGGGAACCAGCCCCTCGACGATATCAGACCCAATGTTGTGGCGGGTGCCCGGGTATACCCGGCCGTTGTCCTCGGCCAGGTGATTGCCCAGGCCGACGACCATCTTGACGCGCGCCGGCTCGGCCGGTACATAGCGCGTCAGTTGATAGCCGGAGCCGCTTAACGCGTGCTCCAACGCGCGGTAAATCATGTTCGCGATCCACGGCCGCGAGTGCGCTCCCGCGCGGCCTTCGGAGCCGTGGAAATCGTCGAACGCCTTCTGGCCGCCGGAATCCATGTCGTTGTGTTCGATGACGACCGGCGTCAGCTTGCCATCCTTGTAGTCGACCATCACGTCCAATCCGATCATGTCCGTCGCGTCGTTGAGCGGATCGGCATGGCGACGAGGAAGGGTGGCTTCGTAAGCGTTAATCGCCCTGAGATTCTCGCGGGCGATGTGGAGGATCTTGTCTTCGAGTGCGTCCAAAGCGGACATCGGGATTCCGTTCTGGCGATGCAGCGCCTCCACCCAATCGGGAAAGGGTATGATTTTGATCGGTACGCCGTCGATGCGCTGTCCGTCATAACCGCCGATGCGGACCATGGTCATTTCCGCGGCCACGCCACCGTGCGGAGTGCGGTAAGCCATCACGCGGATGTTCGTGTCATGGCCAATGCTTAGGGCCACGGAGCGGGTTTTCAGGCTTTCCGCCTTCAACGCCTCCTGATCCGGATATTCGATACCGACTTTCTTAACGCCGTGCACGCCGATTTTGGTGTCCGGACCGACTTTCTTGGTCTTGGCGTAAACCAACGGGCCGGCGACGCGGCCGTCGATCAATACGGATCCTTGGTCCGTCATCCATTTATGGCCGGCCAAATACATCGCGTGATCGACAATGCCATCGATGTCCGAGCGCGGGAAGATCTTGATCGCGCGGCTCGCCCGGAACTGCGGTCCCGAAGCCTTCACGACGACTTTTTCTCCGTCAAAAGTCTGCAGGAACTGCAGGATCTCCTTGCGGAACTGTCCGCGGTCTTGCGGCAGGGGGACGGCACGCACCTTGGCCGGGTCGACGAGTGTCGCGCTGCGTTCGATGTCCGCGCGTAGCGGGTGCACGGGGTTGAAGAGCAGGAGGCTCGTCGGGGCCTGCTCGGCCATTCCATTGGCCGCCATCACGAGCCGCATATTAGTCTTGTCGTTGATCACGGCTTCGAGGCGCGTCGAACTGGCCGCCGGCGTGACCAGGCCATTTTCCAGGTCGATTCCGTCCGTGCGGTCGTCGCCCAACGTCATGAAGTTGGCGAAATAACCGAGCGGAACCGGTTTCTCGTACTCGACCGGAATCAAATGGATGCCGTCCGCAGCGAAATAAATTCCCTTGCGCAGATACGCCTCGTAACGAACGGGCCGAGGGTTCGCGATCTTCTCGTTCCACGGCCGCGCGTCGGGAATCGGCACCTTGATGATCCAAGAAGGGTCCAGCGCGATGTGCTGGCGCGCGTCGACGCTTACCGTCACCGCGCGGCCGTCGGGCGAGCGCAATTCGGCCGCGCTAGCGGCTTGCCGGCCGCCTTCCCGCAACAACGCGAGCTTATTCTCATAAACGCTCGTCGGGATAACCCCATTGGCGAAGACGGGACCTTGCTCCCCGTTGGGCATCGCGACGGTTGGCCGCGACTCCCGGGCAAAAGCGACGTTGCCTTCCGCGGTCAACGGCAGCCCGGGAAGTCCCATTTCTCCCAAAGTCACCTGAAGCTTCGTCAACGCGAGAATTTCATCGACGTTCTCGGGAAGGTCGCGCGCATCACGGGCCGCCTCGTCAATTATGGTTTTCGCTTGGGCCACCAATGCGGTCGTAAATTCGTCGAAACGCGCTTCCGCCGCGGCCAAAGCGAGGGCGACCATATCAACCGCGCCGTTGGCTTTAATCGCGCGGTCCTCGTCGGACTCAACGGCACGCAAGGCCACAAGGCTCGACTCCAAACTCACTTTGACCGCCCGCATAACGAGGGCTTTATCCGGCGCCGGCGCGGTCTCGGGCGCCGGCTGTCCTTTGGCCTTGTCCTGGCCGGCCGGGATGGTCGGAACGAACAAGTCCCTGGCCTGGCGCGTGAATTGGGCCGCGGATTCCATTCCCGCGCGAACGGACGCGTCGAAACTCGTCGGCGCCGCGGCGAGGATTTCTATCAGAATTCGGGAAGCGTCGACGATGCCGGGAGCGATATTTTTTTCTTCGCTGACGGATTTCTGCGCCGCGCGCAAAATTGAGGTCGCACACTGGAGCGCCACCATGTCCTCGTTCTTGTCGAGCATCTCGCGAGTTTCATCGACGGCCTTTCTCAAGGCGACGGCGACGTCGAAGCTGCTGAGCGGGCTCGCCTTGAGCTTTTGCAGTTTCCGGACCAGCGCGTCGCGCTGTTCCTCTTGAATGCGCGCGCGCAGCGCGGCGCTCGCCCCTTCCGCGGTCCTGATCCAATCCTTCATATTCGACTGGGTGATGTCATCGGGAGATTGCGCCGGCGTGTTTCTTCTATCCAGGAAGTAGTGCTTATTCAAAACGACGTTCAAGACCCCGAGCCCTTCCTTGGCCCGCTGCCGGGCGCTCAAGAACGAATCGATCATTCCAACGGCTGTCTCTAAAGAATCCTGCGCATGATACACGCGATGTCGCTGCATCGCCGTCTCGGCCTGCTCAATCGCGCTCCCCAAGGCGGCGCCGGGAGTGCCGATTTCGGCGCAGAATGCCCGGAGGGACTTGAGCGCCTCGAGCGCCTTGCGATAAGCGATCAACGAGTATGTCTGGTCCGCCAAGTCAACGACGCCGGCGGCCCGCGCCACCGTCGCGTCGACGACATCGGGATTTTGCTGGATGAACGCGATCAATCGGGCGGCCATCGATTTTAAGAATTCGCCGATTTCATCGTGCGCCTGGTCCTGAACGATCCATCTCTGGACGTCATCGCCCCCGGAGCCTCCCGTGAAGTCGATTTTGACGGCGCGAATGGCGCTGTTCTGTTTGCGCAATTTGCCGGAGGTGGCATCTATCCCTGACTTATCCAGGGCCGCGGTGACTTCCGATTTATTCCGATAACTCGAGCTGCCGAGCTGCTCGCCGCGATGTGAGGCATCACGGATGATTTTTAACGCGTCCTCAATGACTTCGCCGATTGTCACCCCGCCCTTGTCCGTCGCGGCCGTATTCCAATTCTTTCCCAAGATCCTGCCCGCGGCCGCTCTCGCTTGGCCGAATAAGTCCTTGAGGAATTCCACGAGTCTTTCCATGCCGCTTCGGGGCGGACCGAGAACCGCGACGGCAGAGCCCATTTCCTTTCCGAGGAAATCTCGCGCGATCGTCTTTTGCTCGATCATAATCGCGCCGGCCGCGCTCAGTCCTTCCTCCAACTGCGCATTCTCATGGGTGTCGAGTCCGCCCAGCCGCGCCTCGATGATATCGAGTAGCCGGGACCGGATCACTTCCGTCGGCATGATTTCGGGAACGCCGTCGATATGCGGGCGAGACACGTCGATCGCCCGAATTTTCTCGCGCACGGCATTCATCGGCTCAGCGTCGCCGGAGGCCCGCAGGATGTCCGTTGTCCGGGCGACTCCCCGCGCGAGAACTTCCGTCGCGGCGGCGCTGTCGTCATTTTCCAAAAAAGAGACGGCGTCATGGGTGGCTTGGAATAAGGCTTGCACGGCTTGGTCGGAAAATCCGGTCGCGCCGACGACTCCGATCACCTCCGAAACCCCCTTTGTGACGCTACTGCGATATCTGCGCTCGAGCATGCCGCGGGCGCCTTTCAGGTGGCCATGCAATTCTGACGCCGGTTTTAGCAGCTCAGCAGCCTTGTCTACCTTGGATTTCACTTCGGCAAGCTGCGGCAGGCGATCGACCGCAGCGCCGAGCTTCTTAAGGCGGGTCTGGGATAAATCAACGGCATCCATCGCGCCATCATGGTCGTTGCCGGCGTGCGCGCGAGCCGCGTCCTCGATCCTCGGCCGCAAATCGTCGCCGCGATACACCAGGCCGTCGAACATGCGATCCATTCTCGCCGCGGCAGCGGTCAGCGCGACCGCGTCGTTCGGCGAGAAAGCGAGGCCCTCGCCGAGATAATTTCTCCATTGCCCAGTTTGCGCGGCGGAGGCGACCAGCGCAGCGGAATCGGCCCCGAGGATGCGCGACAGTTCCTCGGCATTTTGCGTGACGATTTCCGGATGACTCAAAAGGCCGCGAACGATGGCCTCCGCGTCCGGCGACGGTTGGAGCGGCGACAAATCCGGATTCAGGATCAGTGACACAGGTGCGGCCGCCCCGTTCCGGGAAGAGGTCGGCAGCGAGTTCAGTACATGAGCGACTTGCAGGCGTAGCGAATCGTTTGAGACCAGCAGCCCCGTCAGCGGTAAATGGAATGATCCGAAACTGGGGGCCGCGGTGTGCGCGGGGGCCACGCCGGCGATCGCGGACAGGACGTTGACGCTCGCCAGGCTCAAAGCGATCAGGGATGAAATTAATCGTTTCGCTGTCGTTCGAAATTTTGGATTAAGGAGATCAACTGTCATGAGATTAGTTTAGCGCGGTTGAAGTCGCGGAGCCTGGGTCTATAGTCCCAGAGGGAATGCGCAAAGGGCCTAAAATCCTGAAATGACAAAATCTCCAAGGAGACTCGCTAAAAATAGTGTTTATATTTTAAGCCTAATATTTTAACACGGAGAATCACGATGGGTTGCGGCGGACATCAATTCGCGCGCGGCGGAACATACCCTTGATCCAGTCGCGCGAATGCGCGCCGGCATTCTGGGGATAAAACAGGTCGAGCGCATGCTGCCCTGCCGAGTCATGGTCGTTGACCTCGATGATATAGGACACGAGGCGACCGTCTTCCAGCTGATACATGAAATCAAGGCCGACCATGTCGGTCGCCGCTTGGTAAGGATCGCCTTTCTCGCGAGCCAACGTCGCTTCATGGGCGCGAATAGCCCGCAACGCCTTGAGACCATTGTTCGTAAAATCTCGCTTAAAAGCATCGAGTTCCGCTCGCGTCGCCATCAGGCCAGCATGCTGGGACGACCAAGCGGAGCGCATGACTTCAAAATCAACGATCGCAGCCGCCTCGCGCGGATCCTTGGGCTGGCTGCTCGTCGGTATTCCCCAGGCCCCGGCCCGAAAGAAGGTAAATGGAACAACCTTCGGCCGACCACGCCCATCCATAACGACGAACACGCGCTGATTGTAATCTTTCCTTTCGTAGGGCTGCGCCTGCGGGATTTCGGCCGGCGACAGCACGCGCACTCCCACCGTCTTGCGGTCGAGGTAGCCAAAAGCTCCCCCGTTCGGCTCGCCGCCGACGCGCAGATAAACCGGCGGCGGCGACAAGCGCTGCTCGAGAAGGACGGCGCCCATCGGCTCCATCGCGGGATGGCGGCCCAAGGCGATCACGTGATCAGTGATGGCGTCAACATTTGCGCGCTCGAAAAAACGTACTCCCTCGCCGGAGTGGAATCCCGCTCCCGACGGCTTCACGACGACCTCGGGACCCGCATAACGGGCCAAAAACCCCACTACCGCGCGGCGCACGGCCGCACGACCAGCGGGCAAGGCCTCGGCCTTGACCCTTTCCGTGCCGGGAATTTTTCCACCTTTCAAGAAAACGTGCGCGGGCATCAAGAAGGCGCGAGTCGCCGGGACCCGTGCACCTTGCTGGGCCATCAAAAGCCGGGTCAATAGCTTTTCGTTCGTGACTTTTTCCAATTTTGCCGAGCTCGACATCGGCGCGCCGTGGTTATGCTCCAATGGAATTCCTGAATCGGTCCCGAAAGCTCCCTGCGTCAGCAAATTCCCAAAATAACGCACACGGCGAGGATATTTAAACGTCGCCAGTACCGGAGTGCGCCCATCAGCCTCAAAATAAAGCCCCCTCGTCACATAGTTGACGTTGCGTCCCCTCTCGTCAGGAAGCTGGATGAACCAGGAAGGGTCGAAGGCATAGATCATGTCGCCAGGTGCCAAACGCCCACCCTCGCGAAAAACCGCAAGCTTCCACACCGATGGAAAACCCGCCCACGCCACCACCGGCGCGTCGCTGGCCTCTTCAATGAAACGTTCCTGAACCGGCGGCAAATCCATACCCTTCAGTTCGCGCGACAACATCTCCATCGCTTCAGCTTCTTCGCCGGGCGGGGAACGGTGAATTTTCTGGTGCTCCGAGAGCCGCCAGGAGGCCGGCAAAGATTGCGCGGCGCTTTCCGCCGCACCGAGAACGACCGCGTCGGATTTCGCTCCATCAACGGAGCCGTCGAACGCGGCGTCCAATTTGACGGCGGCCTGCCTCAGTCCCGCCGCATCGTCTGGTTGAAACGCCAAGCCCTCTCCCAGATAATTTTTCCAACGGCCCGGCTGACTTGCTGCCAGGGAGAGTGCGGGATGATCACCCAGTACCTGTCTTAATTCGGCCTCATGCTCGCTCAAAATTTCCGGCCGGTCCAATAGGCCGCGAACGATCGCCTCGGCCGCGGCGGATTGAATGACGCTGTCCGCGGCCGCCGATGTCGGAAGACCAGGCAACAAGTCTAGTTGGTGAATCACTTGATCGCGCAAAACCGGATGCGCCGTTAAAATCTCAGCCAGTGGAAGCCGAAACACCGACTTCACCGGCGCGGCAACAGGGTGTGCGGACCCTGCGGCAAAGGCATTACTGACGAAGGCCGCCAGGGTGATCGCTAAAATAGATGTCTGCGGTTTCAAGGCCATACCTCAGGTTAGTTCTGATAATAGGAAGGGACCTGGGTCCAAGGTCCTAGGGCCCCGTCAGCAAAGGACCCACTGAAGAAAAACGACGTAACAGCGCGCTCATCTGAAGTCCGATTACGAGGACTGCAGCTTGGGTTGTCGCGTTGGCGAGAGGTGTGCGATCTGCGGTGGCAATGTGATCTGCCTGCCCGTGCGCAAATGCTCCTGAACCAGGAACAGAAGCGTG
>JANPGH010000129.1:0-11192 GCA_031423795.1 Elusimicrobiota bacterium
TCCTCGGCGGAAGACGCGATCATAGCAGGTTCAACAGGGTTGTTGGATGACTTCTAGTGACAACAACAGGCGTGGGTTGCCCGGCATTCAAAATTGAAGCTCCGAAAGCTAAAATTCCACTGCCGCACAGAACCGCATAAATTCTGATTCTCATACCGTTATCTCCTGTCATGGAATCGGCAATCTCAAGCTTTCGCCTTACCGGCGGGTCCGGAACGGGGAAGGCGGAACGCAAATCGGCTGCCTTCGCCATCTTTGGATTCAACCCAGATGCGACCACCATGGGCTTCGACGACGCGCTTACAAATAGAAAGTCCTAGACCGTAGCCGGCGCGCGTTCCCGAGTCGCGCTCGAGTTGCTTGAATTTCTCGAAGACCGCGTCAACTTTGTCGGCGGGAATGCCGGGACCGGTGTCGCGCACGTAAAACTCGACTTCTTCGCCGGACGCGAGCGCCCCGACGATGACGCGGCCGCCGGAGGGGGTGAACTTGATCGCGTTGCCGACTAAATTGAGTAGGACGCGGTCGACGAGGCGCTGGTCGACAACCAGCTCGCCGCCGCTGGCTTCGGGGTCGGCGGTGACTTCGACGCCCTTTTCATCGCCGGGGACGCGACCGAGTACCGCCGCCGCAGAAACTAGGGTTGCGGCCGAAATCGACGTGAGGTTGAGAACCATCGTGCCCGATTCCAGTTTCGCGATGTCCAAGATGTCGGAAACGAGCGCTTTTAAGCGCGCCGATGCCTGTCGCGACATATCGACGTAATTGGCTGCGCGCGGATTTAAGCCCTGACCCTTCATGAAATGAACCATGCCGTCGATTACGGATAGAGGACCGCGCAAGTCGTGCACGATCGAATGGAAAAAGTCGTCCTTGAGCCGCTCCATCTCGCGCTCAAGGGTCACCTCGCGCATCAGAACAAGGATGCCGACCTCTTTGCCCGCGCGGCGAATTTTCATCGCGCGCAATGCGAATACCGCAATTGGAGTGCCGTCGACGGCGCGGATTTCGCGGTATACCTGCTCGGAGCGTGTCGCTCCGGCCAATACCTCGTCGACGATGCGGCGAACTTCGGGCATTGCGTCCAGGTCTTTTTTTGTCGGCGCGCCGTTGGAACCTAGCACGCGCGCGGAAGTCGAGTTGGCAAAGGCGACGGCTCCGTCGAGTCCGACCAGCATGACACCTTCAGGGATGTTGTTAACCAGGGCATCTACTTTCGCCTTTTCTTCAAGAACCCGATCGACTTGCAAATCTTGGTAATGCTTGACCTTCTCCGCCATTTGGTTGAAGGTCTGTCCCAAGACCTCCAGTTCACCCCAGCCCAGTCGAGGCACGGGTTTTGAGAAATCGCCCTTGGAGACGCGTTCAGCCCCGCCGAGCAAGGAGGTGATCGGCTGCAGTAACCGATCGCTCAAGGCGTAGGACAGTGCCGCGGAAAACAGGCACAATACGACCAATAGCCCTACCGCGCGCGCGAACGCCGCTTCCGAATCGGCGTACGCCTCACGCCTCAACTGGATGCTGACCGCTCGCCAATTCAGCGCTGGGATCAGAGCCGCCGCGGCAACGTACGCGCCTTCGGGCGACGCAACATCGTCCCACCAGCCTTCCTGGCCGTCTTGCTCGGGCAACGACCAATGAGGCGTCGGGGGATCGCTACCCATTCCGGCAATAGGCTTGCCGTCGGAATTGACGAAGAGGACCCCACTGCGGCCTCCTTGAGAAAATCCCTTTAGGCGGCGCGCGAGTTGGCGTAGGGAATACATCATGAATAGGGTGCGGCCGTATGCGATCGGGTGGGCGACGGGCAAGAGAACGCGGCCAGATACCGTGACCGGCGCGCCTAAAGACAGCTGGCCCGTCTTTTTGGCTTGAATCACGACCGCCTCGCTTGAGCGGTCGACCTTCGCCAAAGAGGGGAATACCTCTAAATCGGTGAGCCTCTGCGTCTCAAATCCTGAGGAGTCCAAGATCGAGATCAATGCGATCTCTGCATCACCGGCAGCCGCACGGCGAAGGGCAGGAACGTCGATTTTTTCCTGTCCTTGGGAGACTTCCACGTCCTGAACCACGCCCAACGAACGGTTCAGGCGTTCTAGGGTGCGTTCCGCGGAATCAGCAACCAACGTGGCGACTCGGCCATGAAGAAATCGCGCGTTGTCGCGCACCGCCTGATAAGAGGAAAGCATCCACAAACCCATGCCGACCACGGGCAAAAGCGAGAAGGCGAGCAGAATCAGGAAAAACCGTCTAAATATGGTCATGACTCAGGCATCCCGTTCAAAGCGGGCGCAGGGAAAACCCAGGTTAAGCGCGCGCCGCGTCCACCAGATCCGTTGGCGGCTTCGGCGTCGGCGCCCCAGCGCCGCAATGTTCGACGTACCAATGCCAGACCCAATCCCGCGCGCCCGCGTCGTGGCGAGGCGAACGGTTCGAACCGGCGCTCGAGCCACGGCGCAGGGAATCCCGGACCGTCATCGATGAACTCAATGCGCACGCCCCCGTCGCCAATACGCGAACCGCGCACGGCAAGGCGCGCTCCGTGAGGGACGGCTTCAAGCACGTTGCGCAAAACATGATAAATCAAGACGCGCAATTCCCGCGGGTCGTGGGTGACGGCAGGAAGGGACGCAGACCATTCTCGCGACAGCGTGACCCCGCGGCGCCGGAACGTGGGCTCCCATGCGGCCAACGCCGCTTCGAGCGCTGGCACGATGGACGTTGGATTAGCTGCGCTTGGTCCTTCCTCAAGGGAAAGCTCGACCGAGCCCAACGCGTCGGACGCCTGGGCCAGTGACGCCGCCGACAGGCGCAAAAGTGCTTTTTGGCCGCTGGTGAGAGCCGTGGCGGACAAACGGCGCAGGTGCGCGTAGGCCGCTTCCACGGGGGGACGAACCAGCCGCAGCAAGCGCGACCACCCTGGATCAAGCAGCGGCTCAACTGGTGGTGATGAAAAATCGGGTGGGGCGGTCGGCGCGTCGGAGGATCCTTCTATTACCGGCGTGGGTGGCCATTCATCGGTCATGCCGGAGGCCGGCAGGGCCGGCGTTAAGAGATCGGAGGTCGCTTTCTTCGCCGCTTCTTCCACTTCGCGCTTCAAGGCCTCGATTTCGGTCGCGTGAGTTTGCTTTTCTAGGCGCAAGCGCTCGGTCGCCTGCGTCACTGCGCCTTCAGCCCCGTGCAGACGCACCTCAAGTTGAGCCAACGAATCATCCAATGCCGAGCCGCGCTGCAACGCACCGTCCAACTCGCGACGCAAGGCCTCGGCGTCGTTGAAATGCTCGGTTTTTTCTACGGTGAGGCGTTCGGCGGTGATTCGCCCGGCATTTTCCGCGGCCTTTAAGCGCAAGTCCAAGAGTGCCAAGGCCTCCTCCAACGCGGCGGCACGTTCCTTAAGAGCTGTCACCGTGGCTTCAGCTGCTCCCACCAGTTTCGTCGCCTGTGCGCAAGCCAATTGCGCTTCTTCCAATTCACGGCGCAATGAGTCTTCGACCGCGCGACCGTAGGCAGCAATCTCGGATCGTTCGCCCTCCGCCTGGTGACGCTGCTCGCGTTGACGCTCCGCTTCAGCGGAGAGTTCCTCTGCGCGTTGGCGCGACGCCGCGGCCTGCGCTTGAGCGTCGAGTGCCTGCTCCACCGCATTCTGATGCGAGGTGCGTGCCTCGGACAGTTCGCGCCGCAGCGCCTCCTCGACCGTGCGGCCATAAGCACGAAGTTCTGTCGATTCGGTTTCCAACGCGCTCATTTTTTCGGCCAAATTCATCGATTCAATCTCGAGCATGGTGAATCGATGCTGTAGGTTCGCCAGCTCGGAATCGGCCTGCGCCAAGCGTTCGTCGGATCGCGCCGCCTGCGAAGCGGCGACCTCCAATGCCGTCTGGGACTCGGAGAGTTGTATGCGCAACTCCTCAGCGACACCAGCGGCACGCGCTTGTTCGGCTTGCGCCGCCGACGCCGCGGCTTGGGTTATTGCCGCCGCAGCTTCCGCCGCCACGAGACGCTGAGCAAGTTCAGAGCGCTCGTCGTTGAGCGACTTTGCGCGTTCGGCCAGAGGAGCCACCGCATCTTCGGCCGCAGACAACAAGGCCTGCAGACGTCCGACCTCCGCCGCGGAGGCCGCAGCTGCGCTCTCGGCAGCGCGACGAGCCGCATCTTCCCGCGAGAACTGGCCTTCCAAGGTCGCCATACGCGTCTTCAGCGATTCGATTAATTCTTCGGCCGCGGCCAGCCGATCACCGCCGCGGGCGGCACGTGATAGTGCGCGCTCAAGCGTCTCCTTGGTCTCGAGCAACTGTCGGCGCAGGGTGTCCTCGATCGTTTTCGCGCGGACGTTGGCCTCGTCCACTTCGCGTTGGCGCTCTTGCGCGCGCGCGATCTCGGCCGACAAATCGTCGATGTGACGCGTCAACTGAAGATTGTTTTCCTCAAGACCCAGGCTCACTGTCCGAGCAGATTCAGCGTCTTGGCCGGCGCGCCCGAGGGCCGCATGGGCTTCCTCGATCTCGAGGGCGAGCTTTTGAGCGCGCCCCGCGGCTTTTGCGGCGTCGGCCTCCGCAATTAATCCGCGCCGCTCGAAGAGTGCAGCTTCTTTCTCCAATTTCGCGGCATGTCCTTTAAGTCGGGCTAGTTCCGTCCGGTCATTTTGCGCGATACGGACTTCCGCCATTGCCACGGCGGCTTCGTGCTCGGCGGCTTTGCGCAGCTGGTCCAAACGAACGACTTCTTCGGTCAAATAGGCGGCCCGTTCCTGAAGGGGAAGTAACTGGGCTTCCAACTCAGCGATGCGCCCGCCGCTACGCATCGCGTCCATTTCGCGATGGAGCAGGCTTTCGCGCACCGCGGCCTCTTCACGCGTTTGCGCGAGTTCCCGGCGCACCGCCGCCGCAGAAGCCATCGCGCGCTGCAATTCGATGTGTAGCGCTGCGGCATCGCCGCTTCCGCGCGCCAAATCCAATCGCTTTTCCAATTCGAACGACTGCAGGCGCGCGGTCGCGGCTTCTAATCGCTGACGCAAGTCGTCAGCGTCGTTCCTGCTCCGCGCGGCCTCGGCCCCCGTGTCCATGGCCGCGCGATCGAGAGCGGCATTTGCGGCGAGCAAATCACGCCGCAACGCCTCCTCGATGCTGCGGGCTTTTGCCTCGGCGTCTGCGGTCGCGCGCAAGGCCGCGCGATGCAAAGCGTCCAGACGCACAGCTTCAGCCTCAAGCAACGTGGAATTATCCTGCAAAGAGGACGCGCGGTTTTCCGCGTCACTTAAGCGGCGGCGCAGCTCTTCTTCTTGGGCTATTGCAGCGGCCGCTGGTGCGAGTTGCGCTTGCAGCGTTGTGTTGGTTGACGCTGTCTTCGCCAGCGTCTCGAGAGCGACGGCGAGTTCCGCTTCCAATTGATAAATGCGTTCATCGGCGGCCGCTAATGCCGCCCGAACGACGGCTTCTGCGGGTGAACCCTCAGAACCCGCTATCCCCGCGTCCAAATCTCCGCTGAGTCGTCGATATTCGCGAAGTGCTGCCGACGCATCAGCCAGACGCCGCCGCGAAAAGTCTGAGGAGTGGGGGCTCATACCAGTCCGCCCTCAGCCCCGGCGCGAACGTCCGCGAAGGCTCCTTTGGCCTCCAACACATTAAACGCATCGAGAATCCGAGCGCGCGCCATTTCCACTTTTTCGCGCAGGAGCGGATTGGCGAAGGCTTCCCGAACTGCAGTGCGCGGGCCTTCCGGCAGTTCGGCCAGGACCAGATCGACCAGCTCCTGCGGAGCTCCGCGCAAGGCCGGGCCCCAAATATCGTATGGAACCGCCGCAAGCAGGCGGCGAATTCCAAGCGGCCCCATCGTGGTGAGGTCCTCGAAAGAGAACATGTGGCTTTGAACCTCGCGAGCCGCGTTTGCGTCTTGAGCCGCAAGGCTGTCGAGCACGTTAGCACGCGCGTCCCCGGAAACACGGCTGAGCAATTTCCCCAAGCTCGCCGGGCCGAGCACGCCGTTTTCCATCGCCTGGCGCAAGCGCTCCTCAATGGCTCCCAATCGTTCGGGATCGGCAAGGCTCAATTTGATGAGTTCAGACGACGCTGCGGACTGGCGTCCCGCCGGAAGCAGGGTGAACAGACGCGACGCCAGTTCCGGAATGCTCTCGGCCAAGTGACCGAAGAAAAGGGACAGTTCGGAGGGCGTTTCCGTGGCGAGCGCACGAAGGATTAAATCCGGATCGCGGCCGATCAAAAAATCGAATCGGCGACCCAACTGGGGTGTTCCCGTGGCTGCGGCCGAGCCCGCCCCAGCCTCCAGCAATCCGCCGGAACCAGGTGCCAATTCCGGCAGCGGCTCGACTTCGATCGGCGGCGGTGTAACGTCTGGACGAGCGGCGGCGCGGGATGCAAGTTCACGTCCCAAAGCCCGTCCCGCCCGGACGAGCCCGAAGCCTGCGATCGCGGCCGCAAGAAGAAAGGCGACCGCGCCTCCGAGCGCATATGCTGCCGATCGCCAGTCGCTCGGCGTGGAAAAAGCGGACTTCCAGGCCGGCCGCAGCGGAGCGCGCAGGATGCTGAGGGTATCGCCGCGTGTCGTATCGATCTTTAGCACCTGAGGCAAGAGCTGGGAGACGGATCGCACCGCGCCGTCGTCGAGTGCCGTGTCCAAGATCACGGAAACCTGTATTGATCGGATCAGGAAGCCAGCGTCGCGATGGCTTTGTTCGCGCTCGCGCTGATAAAACGATTGACCGGGTGTTTCCGTCTTGTTTTTCTCCATCACCGGCTCGGGGAGACGATCCTTCGCATAACCGGGAAGGTCCAACAGACGGGTCGCGGCTTGTCCAGCACTAGACGTTTTGTCTATCGGGGTCAGGAATTCCGTCTCGGAATTGATTTCGGAATGATCCCCTTCGATTTCGACGTGAACCTGGGAACGCCCGGCGCCTAAAACGGCGTCGAGGGCCTTTTGAGCGGTTACGGCGAGACGTTCGGCCACACCGGCCCGATCAGAATCGGGCGGCGAAGCGGCCGCGGGTGTGGCCGCCAATAGGACGAGAAACGCGAGAATCCGCATCGATTTAAAGGATACATCATGAGGCCCGTTTCGGGGTTAAGGAATTGTTATCAGAAAAGGGGAGAATGAAGGCAAAACGGCTTCCCTGGCCAAGCTTTGACGTTACTTCAAAGCGTCCTCCATGCCGCTCAACGATCGCTTTGGCGATCGAAAGCCCCAGGCCCGTGCCCCCGGCGCGCAAAGAGTCGGGACCGCGCTCGAACGGCTTAAATAATCGCGCCAAGACGTCCGGCGCGATGCCGATTCCGCTATCGCGAATGGAACACTCAACGCCCTTCTCATGGCGCGCCGCCATGACCTCGATGCGTCCTCCGGATTTGGTGAACTTAATCGCGTTGGACACGAGGTTTGTGATGACTTGGTTGATCAAATCGGGGTCGACGTTGAGCGAAGGTAGGCCTCGATCCACCGCCACGATCAATGTCAGTCCGCGCTCCGCTGCCCGCGAACGCTGAAACTCTGCGGCGTCTTCGACCAGGCGCGCGACGTCGGATAGCTTCGGACGGTACTCGAGTTGTCCCCGTTCGATTTTGGCCAGATCCAAAAGACTAGTGACAAACGCGGCCAAACGCGCGGCATTGGCCTCGACGCGTTCGAGGCGCCGACGATCGTCTGCTCCCAGCGCGGACGATTCGCGCAGCAATTCCTTGACGTAGCTTTCGATGGCGAAAAGCGGTGATCTCAGCTCATGGGTCACCGAGGCCACGAATACACGCTTTAAATCGTCCAACTCTTTAAGGCGCGCTGCCATCCCATTAAGCCCTTCGGCGAGCTTGGCGATCTCGTCGCGGCCTCTCACCGGCGCCCGTCGGTCAAGGCGTCCCTGCCCAATTTCGCGCATCGCGTCTTGAATCTGGACAAGGCGCGAGCTCATGCTCCACCCCAACCAGAGGCTGAGCACCGCAGCCAAGGTGAAGACGATCGCCGAACTCCTCAACAAATCCCGTTGCATCATGTCTTCTGCCGCCTCGTAACGTCGGTCCAACTCGCGACGCGAAAAAGACAGTTCTATGAGCACTTCGGGAAGACCGTTCTTAGGCAAGGCTGTCACGATCTCTGTGCGCGTTAGTTCCCCAGGGGCAAGGGCGGTCGGCTCGCCACCTTGCCAATGGCCATCATAGCGCGCCCGCGCGCGCGCCACCTCGGGGCGGACGTGGCGCATGAAATTCAAGTAATCGATCAGCATCAGCGGATCGCGCGCGAGCTGCGACTCTTGTGCCATCATGCGCACGTCGTCGAGGAATAGGTGAATCTTCTCTTCCTCGGCGGACTGCAGACTACGCTGCTGGGCGGCGAAAAATAACCAGGTCACCGTCGCCAGCGCCGCAGCACCCGACAAGAGCATCGCCGCCGCCAGCTTAAGCCGGAAGCTCATCGGCGCGGGCGCAGGCGATTGATGCGCTCGAGCGCCTTGCGCGCCTGCTCGTTGTCGGGATCGATTTGCAGGATGTGCAGGAACATAGCGCTCGCGCGCAAGTATTCGCCGCGCGAATAGTAATCGACGCCTTGTTCATAGAGGCGGGCGACGTCGCGAAGATCGCCGGCCGGGGCCGCGCTCGCTTTTTCTGGCGCCGGGGTTGGTACCGCGGCGGGAGCGGGAACAGTGGGCGCGGGTGTCGTCGCCGGTGCTGGTGCCTGCGTCGGCAGCGTCGCGGCGGGAACCGGAGCTTGCGGCATGCCACCGGTCGGGACGGGTAAGGGAGTAACCGGGATCTCGATGAGCGACTTCGTGGTCGCCTCCGGATTGCCCGCCGCGCGACCGCGACCGAGCTTAATATACGCGTTCAAGGATTCCAGTTCGCGCGCTCGAGTTTCCAGCTTGAGCGCCTCTTCCCACGCCGCGATCGCCGGCAACATTTGGCCGTTCATATACCGCAGCGAGCCCAGGCGCTCAAGCGCGGTCGCGTTGCGCGGCTCTAGAATTAAGGTGTCGTTGATGATCGTCTCAGCGCGACCGAAGTCGCCGCGGGTGTTTGCGAACTCGACTTGATAGAGCATCTCGTCGATGAAACCACGTGAATTGTCCGCCGCGAGTCTAGTCGCCTTGATGCCGACAGCCTTCTCCATATCGTCGAGCAAGTGGGTGACGCGGGCATCTTCCGGCTTGAGGCTCGCCGCGTAAGAAACCTGCAGCATCGAGATGCGATCCTCCGCGTAGAAGAAGCGGCGCAATCCGCCGACGAGATTCGTGTCGAACTTGTCCTTGGGCTCGGGCAGGTCAGCGAAGTAGAACGCCACCAGGTCGAGGCGGTTTGACAGGCGCACGAGCGCCTGGCTCAGCGGCTGCTTGTCCGCGACGGCAAGAAGGGCCTTCTTGGCCAAGCGGTATTTGCGCTCGTCGATCAAGTGGCGCACGTCGGCCAGGCGCGGATCATTAAGATCCTGCGGCTTGAGTTCCTGGCTGTACTCGTAACCGTAATCGGGCCCTGCCTTGCGCATCTTTTTGGCCTGTTCAAGCAGATCTTGGCTGATTTCCTCGTCCGCCGTCGGTGCGCCGAAATGGTAAGCTAAGCTAACCCGGTGTGACCCTGATTGGCCGGAAATTCCACCAATAGGAATCAAGAACGCGTAGTCGAATTGGATTTTGTTGATTCGGTACGATCCGCCGACTGTCATCTGGCGATAACCGCCGCCGCCCAGACCTAAACCCAAGGACCCGCGCACGCCGAACTGGCCGTAATCCAACGTGGGGAAAAAACGCTCGGCCGCGAAGACAGCATCGCGCAGGGACGAGCCGTCGGCGCCGGTGTGCTGCTTGAGCTCACCGATAAGGCTCATCCAAAGCGACTTATACGCCAACCCGAGGTTGTACGCCCGGGAGACCTTGTCGCTTGACGCAAAACCTACGCTCGGCGAGTTGGCGTTTTTGATCGTGAGTCCCGCCTGGAAACGGCGCGGGAAACGATACAAGACCGCGATATCCGAGGCAATCGCGCTCTTGCTCGTGTGACCCGCGAGCACGGGGTCCGCGCCCAAACCGTTGCAGTTTCCTTGGTCGCAGGCAACGGCCGCTTCCGACGGTGGAGTGAACGAGTGCGACAGATATTTCATGCTCAGGCCCGCCATCAATGACGCGCCGTCGTCGCCGGCCCAGACGCGCCGTCCGTACGACGCGCTCAAGATCTGTTCGGAGTAAAGACCGGTGAGCGCGAAGCGCTCCCAGCCGAACCCGATCACACCCTGGCGGCCGCGCGCCAAAGGATGCGCATACATCATGTCCGACGTGCCCAGATCAGATCCGTCGGAAAGGCCGAGGTACAGGCGCGAATAGGCCGCGCCGAACTGGGGACGTTCCAACTGCGCGAGTCCCGCGGGGTTGTAGTGAATCGCGTAGACGTCGTCGGCAAGTGCCGTGAAGGCGTCGCCGAGTCCCGGCGCGCGGGCGCCCGCGCCCAGGTCCTCGAACGCGGCGAAAACCGGGCCTGCGAGGATGGCAAACGTGCCGAGGAGGATCAATCGACTCATCGGATCACCGCCACAGCACCCGAGGACGTCGAACCGGCGACTGTGATCACGTAGATATAAACGCCCGTCGGCACCGTGGCCCCGCCCGATGTCGCGTCCCACACTTCTTTGGTGTCGCCGGGATTAATGTTCAACGTCGCGATCAGGTGTCCGCGCGCATCATAAATCTTTACGCTTCCGGCGATGTCTGCGGGATTGTCGAAACGAAACGCGACGTTGTCGTTGCGGCCGTCGCCGTTGGGAGTGATGACCTTGTTGCTGACGCCGTTGAACTTGTATCCCAACGGGAGCGTCGTCGTGGGGGCGATGGCGACCGCGCCCGCGGCCGCGCCGCAGAGGCAAGTCGCCAAAAAGGTCCACGCTATTAGGACTATTCCCACAGCGGAAGTTTAGGACCTTAGTGCGAAATAGCTGTTACAACAACGCGAATTCGAAACCTATTAGGAGGGGGGATTTCGGGCTCAATTTACGCCAAATAACAATTGAGGGGCAGATTTTAATTATTTTTTGGGTCTTCATCCCGGCGAGTGGGTGATTTTCAATGCATTTTAGATCGGATCAAGCATGCAGGTGAGAACTTTGAGGCGCAGATGCTCTTCGTTGCGTAGCCCATAACTGCGTCTCTGGAAGACGCGGATCTTGTTGTTGAGCCCTTCGACGAACCCCAACGCGACTTTGTTCTCCGG
>JANPGH010000130.1:0-5183 GCA_031423795.1 Elusimicrobiota bacterium
CCGCGACGGAAAAGGACCGGGCCGCCTTTACCGGCATCGCGAGGAAGGCAATTGAAGCGCACGGCCATCCCGATTCCGGTGCTCTTGAAATTTCCGCCCTCTTCGGCGCGCCAAGACGCATGGGGTCGCCTCACCCGACTGACGGCCGGCGGCGCGGAACTGTCCACGGTGGCGCGACTGCTCAAGAACGAATGGACATCGCTTTCTTTTGAGATCGGACAAGAGGCCTTCGACGGCATCCGCGCGATTGTCACCCACGCGGCTGACGACGACGACGGCCACCGCGTTGTCGAATTACGCTTCATCGACGAGCTCCAACGACGCAATTTGGCCAAGGCGCTGACGGCGGTCCTCGCCCGCGCATGAGCGACGCGATTTTGTTCGCGTCGTTTGGTGGACCTGAATCGCCGGAAGAGATCATGCCGTTTCTCGAGCACGTCACCGCCGGGCGCGGTATACCGCCTGAGCGGCTGGCAGGCGTCGCGCATCACTATAATCACATCGGCGGCCGTTCTCCAATAAACGAAATTACGCGGACGCAGGCGCAGGCATTGCAGGCAGCCCTTAAAAAAGCGGGCGATTCCCGTATAGTTTACGTCGGCCAGCGTCACGCCGCGCCGTTTTTTGAGGACGCGCTGGCCAAAATGGCCGCCGACGGCGTCGCCCGTGCGACCGTTTTCATTACCGCCGCCTACCACAGCGAGGCAAGCCTGGAGCGCTATATCTCCGCCATTGCTACCGCCAGTACAAAAATTGGGTCGAAGGCGCCGGTGCTGACCTATGTCGGCCCTTGGTTCGACCATCCCCGCTTCATAGAGGCGATCGCCGCGCGCATCGCCGAAAAAACTCCGCCGCAGGCCCCCTGGGTGTTTACTGCCCATTCCATTCCATGCGCGATGGCCAAGGACTCGGTCTATGTCGAGGAATTAAAGGAAACTGCGCGACTGGTGGCTCGGCGCTGCGGTGTTTCCGACTGGAGCCTGGCCTTCACGAGCCGCTCCGGAAATCCGCGTGACGCGTGGCTGGAACCCGATATTTCTAAAGTTATCGTAGCCGCCGCTAGCCGCGGCGTCAAGGATCTGGTCGTGATACCCTCCGGCTTCGTCGCCGATCACGTCGAAGTCCTTTACGACTTGGACGTCGAAGCCAAGTTCGCGGCCGACGCGGCCGGCGTGCGCCTGCACCGCGTCTCGACCGTCGGCGACCATCCCGCGTTCATCGCCATGATCGCGGAAATGCTCGCCGCGCAAACGTCCGCCGCGGTCAGCTCGACCTCGACGCGTTTTCGCGACGGCCCCACCGTGGCGAAAGTCGGTCGCGAATCGTTCGTCTGTTTTTGCGCACCTGGTTCCGCCGCACCTATGTGCCGCTCCCTTACGCGCCTCGATGGCCAACAATAAAAGACCCTACGACCTATTCATCGCGAAAGAATTTGCGACGATCGACGCTAATTTCAAAGAAGGCCGCCGACCTGCCTGCGATATCGTGCGCAATGTCTTGCGCTCACAGCCTGAGTATATAGACGAAAGCGGCATCCGCTGGCTCGACGGCCGATCCGACGAGGACGGCGCGGATGTCTTCAAATTATTCTTGCAGATCGGCGACGCACTGCCCCCACAGCGCGCTCTTCTCTCTCAATTATGTTTCGCCAGGATAAGCCGAGCGCCGGCGGCGATGCTGGAAGTCGCTGGGTGGGAACTTTATCGAAGCCCTGGTATCCTCGACGCACTTTGGATTTCACAAGCACGGACGCATTACGCGGAAAATCCGCGCAGTGCCTGGGCGGTCGTCGATGTAGCGGCAGCGTCCATTCCCGCGGCGATCACAGACGACGACTTAACCTGGTTCGAGGCCCGAGCGGCCGACGCGCCAGAAGAATACATGCGCCTGATGTTCTCCGTCGCCCGCGCAGATGAGTCACGACGTGCTTCCTGTATGGCGCGGGCGCTGAGCCGAGCTGAAAAGTATCCAGCCGAATTGATCGACGTCGTTAGGAAGGGGTTATCGCGTCATCCCGACGATGCATGGAAGTTCTTCGCCGAGCAGGCGATGGTGGGGCGGGTCGACGAGAGTCTGCTCGACACGCTCGAAACGTCGATGGGGACGGGAGCCGAAAGTTATTTTTCCATACTCCATCGCTTGGCCCTCGCCGAACCTGGCCGCTCGCCCGCGCTGATCGCGAGATTCATTCGCGGCATAGTTTCGTTTCCTAAGGAAGCGATCGGTGCGGCCTTCTATATCGCGGTCAATAATCCCGAATTGCTTACCCCGGCGTTATTGGACGGCGTCGCCGCCCATTTCGGCGCGAACGCCTACGCGGCCTATGATATTTTCGCGTCGACGCTGAACTGGCGTCCGGAAATGATCCATCCCAGCCACGTCGCCGCGGCCGCGGCCAACATCAAAAAAGCGACGAACTGGGCCTTCGGATTCTTCAAAATCCTATTGAACAAGCGCCCGGAGTTCACCGCGTTGGGCACGCTCGCGATTTTCGAATGCTTGGCGCACGAGCCCGTCAATCGGGCGCCGATCCGCGCCGAGGAATTGCAGGAAATCATCCTGATCGCCCAGCTGTCCCATGTGAAGACCCAGCTCGCGTCGTCGCTACGCGAGCCGCCGACGGTGGGTTCGCGGCGCGCGCGGGCGTTGATGGCCATCCTTTTCCGCCAAAAATTGAGGGCCAAGCAGACCGTGCTGTTCGAGGCGCTACGGCTGGTGTCGACGGCGACCCTGATCCACGGAAATCGCGGAACGCCGCTTTGGGATTTCTTCATATACCTGCTCGAGGAGTCTCCCGACAAGGCGATCGTGACGGCGGCGGCCGAGCGGTTTCTGGAGGGGGCCTTCCAGCTCGCGTATATCATGGAGAACGGGGCGCAGCACGACGATTTTCGTTCCAAGTTCACCCTCGATGATATTCCCTCGGCGTCTTGGCCGCCTGCGACGGCGTTCTTGGCGCGAGATCCGGAGCTCGATCGCCTCTACGCCGTTGTCAGCGAGGTCGCGCGGCGTTGCGGCGACAAGGTCAAAGCGGCGCCGTTGACTGATTTTCTGGAACGCGTTCCCCGCGCGCAGTCGGAGTTGGAATCGATCCGCGCGCAGCTGACCGCGGCCGTCGGCGAAAGGCGCAATCGCTTGGAAAAGCGCCGACAGGCGCTTGAGTCAAGGCTGGCGTTCTGGCGGACGGGAAAAATCGGCGATGATCGGGAAATCCGGGGACTTATCGACAGCGTGCGCGACAGTCTGGGCGCCGAACTTGGCCGGATCTGTGTCGCCTACGTCGAACACGCGCGCCAGGCGCAGTACCAGGCGAAGGCCGAGGGGATCTTGGGGCACCCCATCGATATAACGAAGGTGGATTCATCCATCCTGCCTGCCTTCCTTTTCGTTCCCGCGGTCGCGGGAACGCTCAACACCCGGAAGCACTTCGCCCATTTGATCGAGGACCGCCTTCTCGGCCGTCCCCACGACTGGCTGTGGCAGGAAGCGCCCGTGGTCGCTTGGAAAAATCGCGTCGCTGCCGTTCAGCCGCAGATCAAATTTGAGCGTTGGCGAGCGCCGTATAAAAAGGAATACGAATATTCGCCGGGCGACGCCGGGCGCGAAAAGGCCCGGCGAATCAAGGACGATCTGGCCCAAACGCGCAAGCTTTTGGAAAGTCAGGGCATCTCTGGCTTCAAGGATCAGTCGTACGAGGAGCTGTTTAAAGCATTTCAGGAGCTGACCACGCCCAAGCCCGATAAGAAAGATGACGCCTCGCGCCCTGACCCCGTTGTATTAGAAGAAATCCGCCTGAATTTGGAGAGAGTGGACCTCGTTTCCCGCACGCCGGAAAGCGATTACCAGGGTCGGGTGACTTTGGAAGTCGAGTCTGATCCGTTCCAGATCCTTTTCATGGGGGAATACGGATTTGCCTCCTGCCTGTCTTTGCGCGGCGCCTATGTATGGGGCGCGGTGTCCAACGCGGTCGACCCAGACAAAACGATCGTGTGGGCGCGCGAGTCTGGCACCAACGTCATTGGCCGGAGGCTCATTGTGCTGACGCCTGACGGCATCTTGTCCTACCGCACTTATGCCAACCGCAACGGCTTTAGCCTGGACAAAAAGTTCGACGATTTCCTGAAGGAATACGCCGAATATTGCGGCACAATAGTGACCCACCATGGCCGCCCGCAAGCTTTACTCAGCGACCGCTGGTACGACGATGGCGCAATCTAACCTTCTTTGCCCTTGAAATAATCTCGTTCTTGTCTTATTCTTCGTTTATGACAATCAATCTCAAGATGACGGCGCGCCTGACGTTGTTTTCCGCACTCATTGCCGGGTGCTCGTCGGTTCCGCGCCAACCGTTCACTGCTGTTCCGCCGCCGCAGAATATGGGCGCCATCTATTTCTACCGTCCATCGGAAATGACCGGCCGAATGATCCGTCCCACCATTACCATCAACGGCGCCAAAATCGGCCGCTTAGGCAACGACTCATATGGCGTTTTCACCATACCCCCAGGCGTGGTCACGGTGCGATCGACGTGGCCCGGCGTTCCCGGCACCGTCCGTGACGATACCGCGACGGTGAACGTAGAAGCCGGCAAAAACTACTACGTTCGAGTCCGTTATCACGTTAGCAAGGCCCACAGCGTCACCCCGACGGTATCTGTCATCGGGGCCCTGACTTTCGAGAACCGAGCCGGCCTGGAATTAGTCGAGGATATGGAGGCCGTCCCCCAGCTGTCAGGGATACCTCTTTCCACTTCCTTCGGACATTAGGAACGTCCGCCACCGCCTTGCTGGGCCTGATTCATTTGTAGCGCGAGTGCATAAGCCAAACCGCCGGACCCGGCGCTAAATGCGATGGAGATCAATCGGATATTGTGGTCGAATACCTTCTCCGGTAATAGAATGGCGAGTCCGATGCCCATCAGCAAGACCACTCCCAAATTCGCGAATGCCCATTTCCATTTCCCCAAATAAGCCAAGCCCGCTCCAGCGATAATGAAACTGAGTATAGGGTCTTGATCCCGGCGAGTGGGTGATTTTCAATGGATTTTAGATCGGATCAAGCATGCAGGTGAGAACTTTGAGGCGCAGATGCTCTTCGTTGCGTAGCCCATAACTGCGTCTCTGGAAGACGCGGATCTTGTTGTTGAGCCCTTCGACGAACCCCAACGCGACTTTGTTCTCCGG
>JANPGH010000131.1:0-42775 GCA_031423795.1 Elusimicrobiota bacterium
TCAAAACGATCGCAAATTGCGGCGCATTGTCGCGGAAATGCGCACCCTCTCGCTCAAGGTCGTCCAAGCACAGCTCAAAGCCGCGGCCGATTAACCTACCGATCTGGTCAGCGGCCTACTTCAGATGAGCGCGCTGTTACTTCAGCGCTTGCAGAACAAGCACGAGCCGGTCGGCGGCTGTGCAGGGAGAGTGGCGCTGTTGGCGGGGCGGTTATCGTTGAGAAGAGGGGCGGTCTCATGAGCGACTTTCTCGGCCCCGTACGCAGCTCTGAGTACCCAGTCGAACTGGTAGTTGTGACTGATCGGGGAGGCAGCTCCGGTTTCAGCCGCCGAATTCTGGAGGGTACCCGCCTCGGGAGCATCCGCGCCGTATGAGCCGCGCGCGAGAGCTTGAGGCGCGCTTACCTCATTGGAACCCAGTTCGGAGCCCATCGATGCGAGGGTATCAGCAAAATTGGAGTCGAGCTTCTCCGCCGAAGACGCCAGAGGCGCCAGAGGCGCCACTCCGGAGGGGTTGAACCTCGCGAAAGGCCTCGGAACGTCAGATGTTTCAGGAGCGGGAGGCGTTGCGCCCAGCCCGAAATCCTTAGCGGCACCGGGGGTGTCTGGTCTTGTGTCGGCGCCTTTGGCGACTCCGGAGGTATCTCGCGGAGCTATGACCGGGCCCATGTCGTAAAACGCGTCGAAGGCGGCCGAGAGGTTGTCCGTGTCATTTGATTTTCGCGTTGCCGGCGATCCGGCTTCGGTCGCCGGCGGACCAACGAAGTCTTTAGACGCTTCATTGGCGGCGTCGCTTTGGGCTGAGACCGACACGGGAATCACCGCGAACATGAGGAGCCAGAAGCAGGTCATGAGCGAGCGAGGAGGGGTTTTCATGGCATTTTCCGTTGCACCTGTAGGATAGCCCTGAGAGAGGTTATTAACCATGGGTCTTTAGACCTATATAAAAATGCCCGAAAGTCCTATTTTCTGAGGGGCTGCATGAAGAGAGAGGCATTGACCCGGGGTGTGTCCTTATCCTAATATGCCGCCCTATGATCAGATTCGGAACATCAGGCTGGCGCGGCGTCATGTCGGACGAGTTCACTTTCGCGAATTTACGCAAAGTCGCGCATGCGGCGGCGGGGTCCATCAAGGAAAGCCCTGACGTTGGCCACAACAGCGATGAATACCGCCAATTCTTGCAAGGAGCTACGCCGAGCCGTGTACCGACGGTGGTCGTCGGCTTTGACACACGGTTCCTGTCGGAAGAATTTGCCAAGGAAGTCGCCGCGGTATTGGCCAACGACGGGGTTCGCGTCCTGATCTCCACGAGCGACCTTCCGACTCCCGCCGCGGCATGGGCCGTTTTAGCCAACAAGGCCGTGGGCGGAGTGATGATTACCGCGTCGCACAATCCCAGCCAGTACAACGGTTTTAAATGGATGCCTTACTGGGGAGGGGCTGCTTCTCCGGCGGTGACCAACGATCTGGAACGCCGGGTCGAGCTTCTTGGCGATCACACCATTAAGGCGATGTCCGAGGAGCGCGCCGTCAAGGAGTCCTGGACCGAGACGATGGATTTTCGCAAATCGTACCTGGACAAACTGGAAAGCCTCTTGGACGTGAAGGCGATCAAGAAAGCGAAGCTGAAGGTCGGCCTCGACTTGATGCACGGCTCTGGGCGGCGTTATCTTCGGCCGTTTCTTGAAGAGCGTTTGGGGGTAGAGGTCATCGCCTTAAACGAGAACCGGGATGTTTTGTTCGGGGGACGCGCACCAGAGCCGACTGCCGAGGCTTTGCTGCCGCTCGCCGAGCTGGTGAAGAAGCAAAAATTAGACCTCGGTTTGGCCTGCGACGGCGACGCGGATCGGTTCGGGATCTTGGACGCGGGCGGATTGTACATCCCCGCCAATGACGTGGTCGCGTTGGCCTACGAGCATTTGGTCGTTCATCGCGGCCAGACCGGCAAGGCGGCGCGTTCGGTGATGACCTCCCACTTTGTCGACGCGGTCGCCAAATCGCACGGGTCGGAAACCCGAGAGACGCCAGTTGGCTTTAAGTTCCTAGGAGAATTGCTTCGGTCCGGGTCGTTCCTGCTCGCCGGCGAAGAATCCGGAGGGCTGTCTATCCGCAACCACGTGCCGGAGAAGGACGGCCTCCTGGCGTGTTTGTTGATGCTGGAGTTGGTAGCGTGCGAGAAAAAAACCCTTCGTACGGTACGCGACAGATTGCACAAGAAGCTCGGCGAGTTCCACCACACGCGCCTCAATCATCACATGGACCGTCAGCGCCAGGTGATCGAGCTCGAGGAGCGCCTGCGGGTCAAGCCACCGCTGGAACTGGCGGGCGCGGCTGTGTGGCGCATCGACCAAACCGACGGATTCAAGTTTATCCTGCGCGACGGGTGCTGGTTGGGATTGCGGAGCTCGGGGACCGAGTCCGTGTTTCGCGTCTATGCGGAAGCGCATTCGGCCAAGCGATTAGACGAGATGCTTCAGGCCGGGAAGAAGCTGCTGCAGGGAAAATTCTGATGGCGAAGGTCGAATCCGTTCGCGCGCTGGAGATCCTCGATTCCCGCGGCCTGCCGACGATAGCTGCCGACGTGACTTTGTCCGACGGCAGCGTTGGTTCGGCCGCGGTGCCCAGCGGTGCTTCCACCGGCGCCCACGAAGCCGTTGAACTTCGCGACGGCGACAAGGCCCGCTTCCTGGGCAAGGGCGTAACCAAGGCGGTCGCGCACGTGAACGGCGAGATCGCCAAGGCGGTCAAGGGACTTGACGCCGGCGCCCTTTCCGCGCTGGACGCCAAGATGATTGAGCTTGACGGCACGCCGAACAAGGGGCGGTTGGGGGCCAACGCGATCCTCGCCGTTTCGATGGCGGCTGCGCGCGCGCAGGCCGTCGCGCTCAAGCTTCCGCTATACTCTTTTTTGCGCAAGGCGTATGGGCTCGCGGAAGATCGCTGGCTGCTGCCGGCGCCGATGCTCAACGTGATCAACGGCGGCAAACACGCTGACTCCGGCCTCGACGTACAAGAATTCATGGTCGTGCCGACGCACGCGCCCACCTTCGCGGAGGCGCTGCGCGCGGGCGCCGAAGTCTACCAAGTCCTGAAAAAACAATTGAGCGCGATGAAAATGACCATCGCTGTCGGTGACGAGGGCGGTTTCGCGCCGAAGCTTAAGAGCCACGCGGAAGCGCTCGACGTGCTCGCGAAATCCATCGCGGACGCGCGCTATGCGGGCAAGGTCAAGATCGCCCTCGACTGCGCATCGAGCGAGTACTACAAGGACGGCAAGTACGTTTTGGAAGGAAACCCACTAACGTCGGACGAAATCGGCGCGATCTACGCGAAATGGGCCGAGAAGCACGGGATCATCTCGATCGAGGATCCTCTGGCCGAAGACGACTGGGCTGGTTGGAAGGCGCTGACGGCTAAGCTTGGCGAGCGTATGCGCCTGATCGGCGACGACCTGTTCGTGACCAACCCCCAGCGCCTGGCGCGCGGGATCAAGGAGAAATCGGCGAACGCGATTTTGATCAAACTCAACCAGATCGGCACGCTGACCGAGACGGTCACTGCGGTATTAGATGCGCAAAAGGCGGGGTTCTCCGCCGTCATTTCCCATCGCTCGGGAGAAACCGAGGACGCGTTCATTGCTGACCTCGCGGTCGCCTTGAACGCCGGCGCAATCAAAACTGGGGCTCCGTGCCGCTCGGAGAGGCTGGCAAAATACAACCGCCTACTTCAGATCGAGGCGGCCTTGGGCCCAAAATCCGAGTATGCCGGCGGGCGGGCGTTCCAGGTCGCGGCCGCCGCGCAATGAGCTTCAAGGAGCTGCGCCTGGCTCCCGCCGCGCATTTCGTTCGGGAGCATTGGACGCGGTTACTGATGGGCTTGGGACTGTTTTGGGTGTTTTTTGGCAACGCGGGATTTCGCAGCATGGTGTCCAATTGGCTCGAGCTTCGGCGCTTGCGCGCGGAAATCGTCCAGCTGGACCGCGATGAGAAGGATCTCGACGCCAAGCTCAAGTCGATGCGCTCCGGCGACGGCGCTGTTGAGCGTTCCGCGCGCAGCGAGTTGGGCTATATCAAAAAGGGCGAGATCGAGTACCGCTTTCCTCCGCCCGAGAAAGGTCGGTGAGGCCGGTCCTCTTCGAACTCGGACCCTTCCGTCTGTACGGCTACGGGGCGATGATCGTCTTGGGGGCAATCCTCTCCTTCCGCTTTTTGCGCGGCCGCGCCGAGCAAGCAGGGCTGCGTAACGAAGAAGATTTCTGGATACTGGTCAACGTGATCCTGCTCAGCGGATTTTTCGGCGGAAGAATCCTATACCTCTTCGAGTACACCAGATTATTTTCGCGCGAGTTCTGGCGCACCCTTTTTTCTGTCTCCTCGGCGTTTTCCGTCCTGGGCGCGTTCATCGCGGTGCCGCTCGGAATTTTTATATTTTGCCGTCGGCGGGGCATCCCATTTTTGAGGCTATTTGATGTTGTCTGCGTGATGGCGCCGTACTGGCACGTGTTCGGCCGGCTCGGTTGTTTTTGGGCGGGGTGCTGCTACGGCCGGCCGAGCTCGGGATGGGGCGTCATTTTTCGAGACCCGCGATCGATGGTGCCGCCGCAGTGGCGGGGAATTCCCCTTTATCCGACCCAGCTCTATGAGGCGTTGGGCAATCTTTTGATCGCTGGAGCGCTATTGGCGCTGTTGAATCGGACGCGTTCGAGCGCGCCTGGCCTGGTCGCAGCCGCCTATTTCGCCGCGTATGGGACATTGCGCTTCGGGATGGAATTTTTGCGCGGCGATACGGTACCGCTGGGCCTGGGGCTTACCGCGGGCCAAGGCCTGTCGGCGGCCTTGCTGGTCGCGGCGGGCGGCCTGTGGCTGGGGAGGGCGTCTTGTTCCCGACCCTGCTGACGATCGGCCCATTTTCACTGGCGACCTACGGCGTGCTGGTCGCCGCCGGATACGTCGTCGCGATTTTATGGCTGAAAGCCCGACGCGACGAGATGGGCCTGGGCGAAGATGCGTTTTGGGACCTTATTTATTGGCTGTTCGGCGGCGCGCTGGTCGGCGGAAAAATCGGCTTCGTGATCGTCGAGCGCGATATCAGCCTGCTATGGCGCGACCTGCGATATGGTTTCGTCTTTTATGGCGGATTTTTGGGCGCGTTGATCGGCGGTTGGATCGCCTCGCGCCGCTTGAAGTTCAGCTTCGTGAAGCTGTCCGACTATTTTGGCGTCGGGCTACCTATGGGCCATGCGATCGGGCGCCTGGGTTGCCTGGCGGCCGGGTGCTGCTACGGGTCGCACACTGACCTGCCTTGGGGCGTGGCGCTCGCCGGAGACCCCTCGCGTCATCCGACGCAGATCTATGAATCCCTAGCCAATGGGTTGATCGCGATTTTCGTGGCGAGGGTAGGCCTGGCCCGCACGCGCGACGGCCGCTGGCCGCACGGCAGCGCGTTCCTCCTTTATGTCGCGTCCTACGCGATCGCCCGCTTCGTGATCGAATTTTGGCGCGGGGACGACCGGGGATTTTTTTGGCTGGGCCTGTCGCCCTCGCAATGGACGGCCGGCGTCGTGATCGCGGCGGTCGGGGTAATGGCATGGCGAAGAGAAAGCTAATCGTCGAGACGGGCGGCTCGCGCTTGGATGCTTTTCTGGCCGAGTCTCTTTCCGGGTACTCGCGCGTCTTCATGAAAAACATGATTGTTGGGGGGCACGTCGTCGTCAACGGCGAAATCGCCGATCGAGCGGACCGCCGCTTGCCGGACGGCGCGCGCGTCACCATCGACTTCCCCGATCTCGTGTCGCTGCCTCAGGCCGACTTCGAATCTTGGGTCCTTTTCGAAGACAAGCGCCTGATCGTCCTCAACAAGCCTTCGGGACTGTTGATGCATCCGTTGGGTTCCTCCTGGTTGGTCAGTCCCGCCGCAGCGCGCGCCGAGACCGAGCCCAACCTCGCCGCGTTGCTCCAGGTTCACCGTCCGGCGATCGGCACAGCCAAAACGCCGCGTTGCGGGATCGTCCACCGCCTGGACCGCCCGACCAGCGGCGTGCTTCTGGTCGCCAAGGACCCGGAAACTTACGCGGCATTGTGCGCTGATTTCAAGGATCGCGCGATGGACAAGACCTATCGCGCGATCGCGCGCGGCCGATTAGAAAAGGCCGCGCGCGTCGATGCGCCCGTGGGTCGGGCTCCCGGTCACCGCCGCATCGTGGTCACGTCCCTGGGCAAGGCCGCCGAGACCGCGTTTAAGGCTGTGTCCCGGAAGGAAGGCGCCACTCTTGTCGAGGCCAAACCGCTGACCGGCCGCACCCATCAGATTCGCGCGCATTTAGCTCACATGGGGCATCCGGTTATGGGCGACAACGAATTTGATAAACCGCCCGCTGGAGAGGCCAAGCCGCCGCGCCTTATGCTGCACGCCTATAGCATCGCCTTCGAGCACCCCGCCAGCGGTCGTCCCGCCCTTTTTGACGCCCCGCCCCCAAAAGATTTCGTCGACTTCTGGAAATCTCTCTAACGTCGCCCGACCCCCCCATAGAGGCGCCATGCGTGTTGCCGCGAAAGTAACTCGATCATGAGTCCGAGAGGAAAAAGGGCATGGTAGAATGACCCTATGGAAAGCTGGATACGGGTTGGGGCGGCCCTATTGTGCCTGGACGTAGTCTTGGGAGCGTTCGCAGCCCATGGCTTGAAATCTCGCCTGACGCCTGAAATGATGGCTGTTTTCGAGACCGGCGTCCGGTATCAGGCCTATCACGCGCTGGGACTGCTGCTGTTGGCGGCACTGCGCGGGCCACAATCGGCAGCTTGGTGTTTTGTCGGCGGCATCGTCCTTTTTTCCGGGAGCCTTTACGCCCTGGCGCTCACCGGCGCGCGCGGGTTTGGCGCGATAACGCCGCTCGGCGGCGTCCTGTTTATCGTCGGGTGGTTGTTGTTGGCTTTTAACGGGGGAAGACCATGAAAAAGACAATTTTTTCTTCCGTGTTCCTTGCGGCTTTTCTAGCGGGCGCGTCCTCGTCGTCAGGCGACTTATTCGAAAAGTCTGTTCATGCCAATACCGGCGAAAAAAGCGGCTTTAAACGGGAGGCCCACGAACAGAGAGACCGTCATCGTGACGATGGCTCGCGGCATCGCCGTCATGGCGATGGCGACGGCCGGCGCGGAGATTCCGACAAACGCGACCGTCGGGACGGGCGCAACGATGGGGACGGTCGCCGCGGTCCGGACCGGCAAGGCGATCGTCCTTCTTCGCCGCAAGGCGGGCGTTCGAGCGGCGGGCCGCGGGATTGGGATCGCTGGAGCGGACACCACGGCTGGCATCACGAGCGTCCTTGGGCTTGGAATCCCGGCGGTTACTGGATTTGGGGCGGATGGGCGGGTGCTACCGTTTGGTACAGCTCCAACCACGAGGCATGCCGGGATTATTATTCGTCTTACCGCAATAGCTGTTCGCTCACCTGCGATCAAACTCAGCAGAATTGCCTGCGAGACTGTCGAATTTTTGCGTCTGATGAAGCCTACTGCACAACCACGTGCAACAACCACGTTGCGTACTGCTATTCCGGTTGCACCAGCGAATGCAACACGCGCATTGATGCCTGCTGGCGGCATTGACCGAGGGTTGAAACCCGGATGAGAGCGCTGACTTTTTTTGCCCGGCGGTTCGTCGCGGGAGATGAATTAGCGGACGCGATCAAGGTCGTGCGTCGGCTCAACGGCGACGGGCTCAAAGCTACGCTTGACAGCTTGGGTGAAGACAGCCGGTCGCACGAGCAAGTCGAGGCGGCCGTCGTGGAATCGCTAGAGATATTGCGAGTCATTTCTGATTCTGGTGTCGACTCCAACCTTTCACTCAAGCTCACCCAAATCGGATTGGTAATCGATGCGGAATTGGCGCAGGCCAACTTGGCACGGATCGCCGAAGAAGCCGCCAGCGTAAAGAATTTTGTGCGCGTCGACATGGAGGGCTCGGCGTGGACGCAGCAGACTTTGGATATCGTGAATGCGCTGCACGCTCGGGGGCTTCCAGTTGGCGTCGTCCTCCAAGCCTGCCTGCGTCGCACGGAGGCCGACTGCCGCGACGCGGCCGCCAAGGGCCTGCGCGTGCGACTGTGCAAGGGCGCCTACAAGGAACCCGTCGACATTGCGTTCGCCGAGAAATCTGAAGTCAATGATAGCTATGATCGTTGCGCGGTCATCCTCGCCGAAACACCGCAGCCGGCGTTCGCCACCCATGACGACGAGCGCATTTCGGCGGCGAAACATGCCTGCGCGACGGCAGGCATGGAGAAAGACGGATACGAGCTTCAAATGCTGTATGGTCTAAGGGCGAAGCGGTGGCGAGAATTGCGCGCGCAGGGCCACGTGGTCCGGATTTACGTTCCGTATGGAAGGAAGTGGCTGCCGTATTTTTATCGTCGTTTGCGCGAACGCAAGGAAAACCTCGCGTTCGTGCTAAGGAACCTTTTCTCATGAAAGCATTGCTGAAAACGAAGCCCGGACCTGGCGCGGCCTATCAAGAAACGCCGGATCTGAGCATTCGCCCCGATGAGCTGCTGATCAAGGTACATCGGGCGTCGATTTGCGGCTCCGATTTGCCGATCTACAATTGGAATTCCTGGGCCCCCCAGAGGTTCAAGACCCCAAGTACGTTTGGACATGAGTTCTGCGGAACGGTGGCCGAGGTGGGCGCCTCGGCGCATGATTTCAAGAAGGGCGATTTTATTTCCGTCGAAAGCCATATCTTCTGTGGCGTCTGCTATCAGTGTCAGAACGGCCAGCGTCACGTGTGCCGAGAGATGAAAATCATCGGGGTTGACGGGGCGGGCGGGTTCGGACAGTACGCTGCAGTGCCGGCGCGCTGCGCATGGAAGCACTCCGACGACGCATTGAGGGACCTGGGCTCTTTGTTCGAGCCTTTCGGCAACGCGGTGTACTCGGTACTAGTTGAACCCGTCGCCGCCAAATCGGTGCTCGTCATGGGATGTGGTCCTCAAGGACTGTTCTCGATCGCCGTGGCCAAGGCCTCAGGAGCCGAGCGAATTGTCGCCGTCGATGGGTCGCGGTATCGCGCGGAGCTCGCCCTGAAGATGGGGGCCACGACGGTCGTGACTCCGGACGAGGATCCGATTCAGGTGGGCAAGGTCAAGGACGGCTACGACGTCGTCTGCGAGATGTCCGGCGCGCAAGCCGCAATCACCGCGGCGTTTCGCTGCGTGCGCAGCGGCGGGCGCATCACCGCTTTTGGCATCCCGTCGAAGAAAATCGAGCTGGATTGGGCCAACGACTTGGTCTTCAAGGGGATTCGGGTGCACGGCATTGTCGGTCGAGAAATCTTCGAAACCTGGTACAAGGCCGACCACTTGCTGCGATCCGGCGCGGTCGACTTGCGGGCGGCCGTCACTCACACGTTTCCTATCAGTGAGTACGCCGCGGGTTTTTCCGTAATGAATTCGCCGGAGAAGAATTGCGGGAAAGTGATTTTCGTTCCTTAAAACGATGTTTTACCATCGCGGTCACCTCGCCCGTCCGCTCGATGCGGCCCTAAGCTCCGGGAGCCGCTTGGCCGCGTTGCGTACGTTGGCTGGCGCCGGAAGCGCGGGCCGCAGCGGCCGTGAAGTCGCGCGCCTGGCCGGGATCAATCACCAGTCCGCGGCGGGGGCTTTGGCCGATTTACACAAGCTGGGTTTGGTAACGCGCTCAAGGTCGGGGCGCAAGTCGCTCTGGAACTTGGATCGCGCCCGCTGGCTGGTGAGCGAAGTGCTAGCACCCATGCTGGAGCGCGAATCGAAGTATGCAACAGAGATTTCAGATCTGGTTAAATCGACTTTGAAAAGTCATTGTCGGGCGGCGATGGTGGTGGGCGACGGTGCCAAGGGCCGTCTGGCGGCCGGCCGGCCGCTGTCGCTCGTGGCGGTCGAACGCGGGAGCCGCCGCGACTTGACTTCGGCGTTGCGATCGCTTAAAGCGGAATTGGCACAGCGCTGGGGTGTTGAGCTCGATGCACGCGCGGTGTCGGCTGCGGAGGCGGCGCGGATCGCCGCCCTTGAGGAGGCGTGGCGGCTGCTGCCGGATGAAGGGCCCGGTTTTTCGATTTCGAGCAAAGAGCGCTAATCTTATGCAAAAAATCGCGGATCTCATCGTCAGGTTGCGCGCCCGGCTCGATTCTTATTTGGCCGAACGAGCCGACCCGACGACTTCCCATCGGTAATAAGGGGGGCCCGAGGAATCGGCGCTGAAATTGGCGTCGAAAGACTTCGCGGGATCGCAGACGTGGCGCACCAGCGTCTCGCGGTGAAAGTCGAGCGGAATGGACACGAAGCTTCGCTCTTGATGGGCGATCTCGCAGGCCCCTGAGGCGTCGTAAGCGGCGAACAGCGCTTCCTTGCGCAAAAAATCGCGCGAGTTTTCGCGGTGCCAGCCGATTCTAAAATCCAATGGTGGACGATCACGAGGATCTCGAATTTCGCGCCAAAGTATGGTCTGGACCATGAGTAAGGCGATCGCTGCGCAGACGGCGGCGATGCGGCGATCGGGCCTGGGGAGGTGGGCCAATGCCGGACCCAACGCCGCCAGGCCGATAAACTGGATCAGCGAGTAGTAGCGCAGCGAGGATGTATTGCGAAAGAGAATGAATACCGCCGCGTAGAATGTCGGCCATAAGGTGAGAGTTCGTTCGTGGGCCGACATGGGCTCGTGGACGTGCCAGGCGCGTATCGCGCGCCAGGCGAAACGCGCGATGAGAAACGCAGACCAGATGCGGAGAAAAACGGCAATCCACCACGGTGAATTCCAGGAAAATACTCGGCGCCAGACAACGGGTCCAGCCAAGAGCGCCCACAAAGGCCTGATGTGCCAGACGGCAAATGCCGTCAGGCTCGCGACGAACAGACGTGGTAGCCAACGGCGCGCCGCGGGGTGACGTATACAGTTGATCAAGACCGATTCCCAGCGGCCGCGGACAGCTGCCGTCGCGGAGAGCAGCGGTAGCGAGAAAAACAAAGGAAGTGCCCATATTCGATCGCGGGTCCAAAACGCGTCGGTAAGGCGCGGTTTCACCAAATAGATCACGGTCGCAGCCGCCAGAGCCGAGAGCGCCACGCGCAGCCATGGACGAGCCTCGTCTTCCTCGCGCCAGGCGCAGCGCGCGCCGTAGAGCGCGACAAGCGAAGCGGGCACCGACAAATAAATGAAATGGTTCTGTACGCCGACCAATGTCACCGCGCAGAACAGGAGAGCGCGCAGGAAAGTGACGGGACCATCGAGAAGACATATCGTGATGGCGAGTAACACAGGTTGCAGCGCGTATACATCCCATGAAAGACGCGACTTCAGCAAAAAATAGGCGCTTGCGGCGATGAGCGCCGCCGTCCATGACGCCGCCTCCGCGCCCACGCGACGGCGGAGATTGCCGACGACGAGGAGTGCCGCCAGCACGTTGGCGCTCGCGCCAAGTATGCGCAGCGTTTCGACGGACGCGCCGCGCCAGGCGAACATCCTAGACACGAGAAAACCGAAAAGAGGACCCGTGTAGGTGTTCATCTCGTGGGGGGTGTACAGCCCCAGCGCGCGCTGGCGCAGCGCATAAAGCCCGATCCATGCTTCGTCGCTTGTGAGCGCCGGAAAGCGGCCCAGGCGCGATAGGATAGCCGCCGCAGACAAAGCGAGAAGCAACACCGTCAATATATCAACGCGGCGGGAGCGCATTTGCTTATTCTAGCTATAATGCCCCATGATCATGAGCTTTCTAGACGAGGAATTCGCGCTACTCAAGAGCGAGGGCCGCTTCGTGCATTTGCGGGTCGTCAGCGGCGCGCAAGCGCCCGTCTCGATTGTCGACGGAAAAAAGGTCGTGAATTTGACCTCGAACAATTATCTAGATTTGACCAATCATCCCGCGCTCAAGGCAGCCGCGAAGGCCGCCATTGACACCCATGGGGTCGGCACGGCGGCGGTACGACCGATCATCGGCACGATGGACATTCACCTGGCGCTCGAGGAAAAACTGGCCAAGTTCAAGGGGACTCAAGCCGCGCTCGTCTTTCAATCGGGATTCACTGTGAATGTGGCCTGCTGCCAAAGCCTGATGTCGAATGAGAAAGATCTGCTCATCTCGGACGAACTCAACCACGCCTCGATCATCGACGGCGCGCGCCTAGCCAAGGCCGAGCGAAAGGTATACCCGCACAAGGACATGAACGCGCTCGAGGCCATCTTAAAGGAGGCCGGCGGCGCCCGTCGCCGCATGATCGTGACCGACGGCGTGTTCTCGATGGATGGGGATGTGGCACCCTTGCCTCAGATCGTGGCCTTGGCCGAGAAATACAATGCCTTCGTCATGGTCGACGATGCCCACGCCTCCGGCGTCATGGGCCCCAATGGCCGCGGAACGTCCGCCCACTTCGGCCTCTCCGACCGCGTGCAAATCCAAATTGGCACTCTGTCCAAAGCCGTCGGTGCCATCGGCGGCTATGTGGCGGGGGAACGTCGCTTGATCGATTATTTGGCGTCGGTCGCGCGCCCGTTCATGTTCTCCTCGTCGCATCCGCCATCGGTCGTGGCGACGTGCTCGGCCGCGATCGACATCATGCTGGGTGAACCTGAGCGGATCAAAAAACTCTGGACCAACGCCGATCACTTCAAGGCGGGCTTAAAAAAACTTGGCTTCGACACCGGCGCCTCCGAAACTCCGATCACTCCGGTCATGATAGGCGACACGTTCAAGGCCCAAAAATTCTCAGCGCGGCTATTCGATGAGGGCGTATTCGCGCTTGCCATTTGCTATCCGATCGTTGGGCGCGGCAAGGATCGCCTGCGCACCATCGTCAGCTCGGGCCATACGCCGAAAGATCTCGACTTCGCGCTCGAGAAGTTCGCGCTCGTCGGTCGCGAGCTCGGTGTGACCCCTTGACGCCGTCGATGAGGTGATGTATCATACTTTCAGAACTTTCTGAAAGTATGAACAACGAACTAAAAGCCGCCAAAACTCGATTCGTGGGGACCTGGGGCGATATGGCTTCTCGGTGGGGGATCAATAAGACCATGGCCCGGGTGCACGCGCTATTGATGACCGCGGATGGGCCATTGTCCGCTGAGGACGTGATGGCCGAGCTTTCGATCAGTCAGGGCAACGCGAACATGAACTTGCGTGCCTTAGAGGATTGGGGATTGGTGCGGCGCACCTCGCGGGGCAGCGAGCGCAAGGAGTTTTGGGAGAGCGAACAGGATGTCTGGAACATGTGCTGCCGAATCGCGCGCGAGCGCCAAAAGCGCGAAATCGAACCGGTGATCGGGGCTCTCAAGGAATGCATTGCCGACGCGGGCACGCAAAAGGAGGCCGCGGCGTTTCGCAAGCGCATGGGCGAGCTTTTGGACTTGGTTCAAACCCTGGATTTCGTGTTGGGCAAGATCGCCGCGCAGGAAAAAAACGCGGTGATGCCTAAAGTCCTGACCCTGCTCAAGGCGATGTCGTGAACTTGATATAATGGACCGCTTCGATGCCAATTTCACTGCTGAAGGTTGAGGATTCGCTGACCCGGGTGCGCGAGGGGCTACAGAACCGCGCGCGCCGTATCGAGGGACGCGTCGGCCAGGAACTGGCCGCTTTCGTGTCGCGACCGGGGAAGATGCTGCGTTCAAGGTTTTGCCTCCTTTTAGGCGGCGCGCTAGGCGTGCCTGAGGACAAGGCCGAGGCTTCCTCGCGTGCCTTGGAACTCGTCCATAACGCCAGCCTCATCCACGACGATTGCGTCGACGAGGCGTCCCTGCGTCGTTCCTCGCCGACGCCCAACGCGGTTTACAACATCCCGACCGCGCTCTTGCTGGGCGACCTGGCTTTTTCGCAGGGGTTGGAGGAAGCCGTCGATATCTCGCCGAATGCGGCGCGACTTTTGGTCACGGCGGTCCGGGAAATGACGGTCGGAGAGCTCCAAGAAGAATTCCTCAAGGGTTCCCTCGATCTGAGTGTGGATGCCTATATCGGGATTTGTTCCCGGAAAACGGGCGCATTGTTTGAGTGGGCGGGGGCCGTCTTGTCGGAGTTGTCGCCGTTTCCCCATGAGCAGGCCGATCCGCCGCGGTTAGCGTCGGCCGCCGGCATACTGCTTCAGCTCGTCGACGACATCCACGACTACACCCTTCCCGAGCGCGCGTCCGGCAAGGACGAAGGGCAGGACCTCAAGAATCGCCGATTGACGCTGCCGTGCCTGTACGCTTTGGCCGAACCTGCGGATCGGGTCGCCTTCCTTGACTTGTGGAATGCGTCCGACGCTCCGGCAATCGCCCGCTTCTTGAAAGACCGCGGCCACATTCAAAAGGCGCGCGACAAGGGCCGGGAACTTGTGGATTCGATGACCGCGATGATTCGCAAGCTGCCGTGCCGGGCCGAAGCCGCGGAACTGGCGTTCTTCGTGGAACTGCTCGCGAAGAGGGAATTTTAATATGTCGTACGACGCGCTGGTCAAAAAGGCGTGGTCGAGCGGGACGTACACGCTCGACGAGGCGGAAGCGGCGAAAGCCGATCCCGTGGCGGCCACGAACCGCAGAGCGGTTCGTCTGGAAATGGAAGAGATCGCGCAGCGCGAGTCCTGGGACGCCGGGGCCTGCTTTAGCGCGCACAAAGAGGGAATTATGAAACTCGCCCCGTTCGTGAAATTTCGCGAAGAGAAGTTCGGCGCCGTGTTGTTCGAGACGCGCTCTGAGAAGGTGTATACGCTCAGCCCCACCGGGGCCGCGGTCGTGCGCGAAGTGATCGCCGGCGCCGACTCCGCAAACCTGGTCGAGAAGTTGCAGGCCAAGTTCGAAGATCCGTCCGGCAAGATGGCCCAGGAAGCGGTCTCGTTCTTGAGCCAGCTCAAAGAGAAAGGCTTGGTCGTGGAGGGCGTATGACGCCGGAAGTCGCCGTCGCCCCAGAAGAGAAGTCCACCTCAGACCTCGCGGCACCGCTCTATGTCGCCTGGCAGATCACCAACGAGTGCAACCTCGCTTGCCTGCACTGTATCGAGGAGTCCGGCCCGGGGAAGGCCTTCAAGGACGAGTTGACGACCGAAGAAGCCTACGGCGTGATCGACCAGCTGGTCGCCTCCGAGGTTCCTTACGTGTCCTTCTCCGGCGGCGAGCCGATGGTGCGTCCGGATTTTTTTGGCATGGTGGAGCGCATCACGAAGGGCGGGGTGGGCCTCAAAATCGAGACCAACGGCCATTACCTGACTCCCGAGAACTGCAAACGCTTCAAGGATCTTGGCGTGAAGGCCGTACAGGTGTCGTTGGATGGCGCGACGCCGGCGTCCTTCAACAAAATGCGGGTCCATGGCCGCTTCGACTCGGCCCTGAGCGGAATCAAGAATCTCCGCGAGGCCGGCGTTCCGATCGAAATCAATTTCGTTCCGGCGCGTTTCAATATCAAGGAGATCGGCGCCGCCGTCGATCTGGCCCACCAGATCGGCGCGTACTCGTTCTACACCGGTAAAATCATGTTCACCGGCAACGCGGTGCGTACCTGGGCGATAACCGCTCCGGACGAGGCCGATTATCCGCAGTACTTCGCCACACTCAAGGAAAAAGCGGACGAATACAAGGGCCGCATGCGCGTGTACTACCACGAAATGGGATTATTGGATGAACTGCGTTACCGCCTGGAAAATCCCGCCGCCCTTTTCATCATCCTGCCCAACGGCAAGGTCAAGCTGATCAATGCGCTACCCTTCACCTGCGGCGACCTGCGCCACGACACGCTCGGCCGTGTGTGGCAGAACTTCCAGCTCGCCTGGAAAAATCCGCGCGTCGCGGCTTTCGTCGATCGCCTGGCCGAGGATCCATCGATCGTGTCCCGCCTGCACAAATGGGAGGACCTCGTCTGATGACCGACGTCTTCGCCGCGCCGCACGCGCCGCAGGACCAAGGGATCATCCTCAAGGTCGCTTCGGTCGTGCGTTACCGTTTTTTCCTGTATGCGGGTCTATTGCCGTACCTGCTCGGCGCGGGATGGGCGTACGGCGTCGAGAAGACGTTTCGACCCGGCGTGTTTTGGCTGGGATTGTTCGGTATTTTCCTGTCCGTCGTCGGCGTCGAAAGCTTCAACGAATACTTTGACGCCAAGATGGGCACCGACCGGGTGTTTAACCCGGACGCCGACGAGTATATCCCCGAGTGGATGTTCTCCCTGGGCGTTGTCGCGTTCGCATTGGCGGCGGCGATCGGATTCTATCTCGCCTGGGACGGTGGCTGGCCGATCGTGCTTTACACATTATTGGGGGGAGCCGCGGCCGTCTGGTACGTCGGGCCGCCGGTGCGCTGGGTCTATCGTGGACTAGGCGAGACCGTGATTGGTTTATCGTATGGTCCTTGGATGACGTTGGGGTCCGTGCATCTACATATCCATCGTTTTTCCATGGGAGCGCTGCTTGCGTCGTTGGTTCCAGGTTTATTGATTATGTCCTTGGCGGTCGTGAACAACATCCCCGATTTCCATCAGGACCGCCTCGTCGGCAAGAAAAATCTCGTGGTGCGCTTGGGCCGTAAAAATGGACGTGTACTTTATTTGGCTCTTTCCGCCTTGGGCCTGATGGTCGTCGTGGTTGGCGCCGCGATTGGGATCTTCCCGCGGGCGTCGGTCCTCGCTGCCGCCGCTGGACTTCCGCTTTGGTACCGCAGCCTGTGCGCCAGCCGGGACACTTGGGACACCCCGCGTTTGTTCGTGCCCGCGGTCAAGAACATCGTTCAATGCTACGCATTGACTACTACGGTGTTCGCCTTGACGGTCGCGTTCGGGAGGTCTTATGCGCATTGACTTCTTGAGCGCGCCTACGATGGTGACCTGGCAGCTGACGCGCGACTGCAACCTGGCCTGCCTGCATTGCTGCACGGATTCCGCGCCAGGGCGCGGATTACCAAATGAGCTGACGCGGGAACGTTCGCTCGCCTTGGCCCATGAAATCGTCGCTGCCGGCGTTCCCTACGCGATGATCGTCGGCGGTGAGCCGACACTGGCCCCTCATTTCGCCGAGCTTTGCCGCACGCTGTCGGAGGGCGGAGTCCTGCTCAAGATAGAAACCAACGGGATGGCCTTCGATCCGGCGGTGCTCCAAGGATTGGGCGTGCGTTCGGTGCAGATTTCGCTCGACGGTGCGACGCCCGAGACCTACGCCAAGCAGCGTCCCGGGGGAGATTTGAACAAAGTGCTGGACGCTTGCCGCGCGACCCGCGCCGCGGGGCTACCGCTCGAGATCACTTTCGCGCCGACGAAAATAAATATCCACGAAGCCCGCGCGGTCATCGACTTGGCCGTGGAACTGGGAGCCTTTCGCTTCAACACCGGTCAATTGATGCGCTTGGGCACCGCGGCCAAACTGTGGGACCTGCTGGTGCCAAGCGCAGAAGCCTATGCCAAGTTCCGCGCGATGCTCGACGCGTGCCGCGCGCCGATCGAACTGTGCTATCTTCCATTCTCGATGGAAGAAGAGTTGGCGGGACGCAGACAAGAGCCGTCGGGGACTTTGTTGATCCTTCCCGACGGCCGTGTGAAAGTATTCGCGGCCTTGCCGCATACTTGCGCCGATTTGTCGCAACAGTCGTTTCTCGAGGGATGGAACGCGTATCGCCAAGCCTGGGGCGACGCGCGCGTCCAAGACGCCTTGGAGCGCCTGGCCGTGAACCCTGCGTCCGCGGCCTCGGCCAATCACTGGATTTCGCTCGATTCGATATCTTTAGATTTGCCGGTCGTGGTCTGACCGGCGAAAGGGAGTACACAATGAACGACCAGAAAACCGTGACCGATGCGAAGGCCCAGCCGAAGCTCGCTTGGGAGACGCCCTCCATGGAGGAAGTCTCGGAGCGCGTGATGGCACAGCCGTACATCCGGTTCACGTGACGGACCGGAGGGGGGCGTCCGTGGGCGACTACGGCGCCCCCCTCTTTCTTGCCTGGCAGCTGACCAACCGCTGTACCGGGCGCTGCTTGCACTGCTGTGAGGAGTCGGGGCCGGACAAGGCGTGGCCCGACGAGATGAACCGCGCGCAATGCCTATCCTTGGCGCGACAAATTGTCGAATTGGGTATCGCCTACGTCGCGTTCGGCGGCGGCGAGCCGATGGGATCGCCTCACGTCTGGGAGATCTTCGAGATTTTGACGGCGGGCGGCGTCGAAATCAAGATCGAAACCAACGGCCTTGACCTGACCGAAGCCGCCTGCGACCGCTTGAAGGCGATGAAAATCGCCTGCGTGCAGATTTCAATCGACGGCGCGACGGCCGCCGTTCACCAAGCTCTTCGCCCCGGTTCGGGTTATGCACCCGCCTGGGCTGCGCTCGATCGACTTTTGTTCCGAGGGCTTGAACCCGAACTGGTGTTCATCCCCACCAAGTTAAACGTCGCCGATGCTGTGGCCGTGTACGAGCAGGCGGCCGCCCGCGGCATCCGGACTTTCGTCACCGGACCGATGATGCGGTTGGGGCGGGCAGCCCACGCCTGGGATACGCTTGCCTGCAGCGACGAGGATTGGTCGCAGGCGGTGATGGGTCTAAAAGCCGCGGCCGCCGCCCTTAGGGGGCCGCGGCTGGCGATTTATCCGTGGGGAATCCAGCATGAGATGAAGGTCCGCGCGGAAAGCCCGCAGTCGATGGTTCTCGTCGTTCCCAACGGTCGTGCTAAATTATTAAACGCGCTGCCCTTCGCGGTCGCCGACCTCAAATCCGAGAGCCTCGACTCGGCGTGGCCGAAAGTCGGCGCCGCCTGGAAATCGCCGGAGGTCCAGGACTTTGTGCGCCGAGCACAGTCCGACACCGAGCTGCTCAAACATGCCAACGAGTGTTGGGACTTGAAGGTATCGGCCGCGCCCTAACTGTTGCCGGTCGGCGAAGTGGTCTGACTTTGCGGTCCGGGTGGTGCGTGTGAGGTACCTTTGTCATCGAGCACGAAGGTGTCCACGTCGAGCCGAGCACCCATCACCCCCAGCCAGCGCAGGTCGTCGCGGTCAAACCGCAGCATCGGCGCCGTTTTGCGGTGCACCGTGCAAATAAACTCGATCGTGCAATCATTGGCGAGCGCCCCTATTTTTTGCGCCGCGGGAGCCAGGCGTCGGAGCATCGCCTTCACATGCTCATCGAGTGACGAGACGATGGGCAGTTTGGATTCCAGAACGAAGCCGTTCTTCTTCTCCACCGTCCCGAAGCGTCCGCGTTGATCCCCCGATTTCCAGGTCGCGTCAGCGGTGAGTTCAGTGCGCGCGGCGATGTCGACGGCAGTGAGGGTCAAACTGAGGATTTGGAACGTGACCGAGGTCTGTTCGCGTAAGCTCATTACGCCAGTTTAGCGGGGAGCCGGACCGTTCGTCAAGACCACCAACGAAGATGTTGACGACTCGCCGGCAGAATGATCTACAGTGTCCGGAGTGAAACCTCCTTCCCATGTTCGCCGCACTCCGATCTCGGCCTTGCATGTGTCCGTCTTCGCCGTTCCGCTCGCCTGCGGACCGTGGTTTTTGGACGTCGACATCGTCAAACTCGTCGTTGCCGCGACGGCGGGAGCGTGTGCTGTGGCCGCTCTTTTCTTCGGTGGTAGGGCTTTGCGTCTTCGTTCTCGGATCGATATGCCACTGGTGGTTTTCGGACTTGTCGCGCTGCTCTCGACCGCTATTTCCATCGATCGTGATCTCAGCCTATTTGGCGACCGTCAGGAAATGGTTTTTTGCCTGGAAGGATTGGCCGGATGCATGGTGGCCTTCTATTGCGGCTGCGGGCAAGGGTTTGAGGCGCGATCAGGCCTGATAAATTGGGCGGTCGCGGGATCGTTGCCCATTAGCCTTATGACCATCGCGCAGGCGGTTACGGGGCAATACTTCCGAGCCCGGGGGTCTTTCGGTACGCCCATCTTTTTGGGGTCCTATCTCGCGTTGATTGCACCTCTGGCTATATTCCTATTTTCCAATCCGAACGGATCGCGGCGCTCGCGAGTCTTCGGCGGATGTGCGTTCGTGGCGTTGTTCCTCGCTTTGGCGTTGACTGGTTCGCGAGGGGCTTGGATCGCTGCCCTGGTCGGCATCGTCGCAGAGGGCGCGTCCCTCTGGAGTCCGCGGATGCGGCGCTTCATTCGTCCTGGTGTCGCGGTCTTAGTAGGGGGACTGCTCATTTTCGCAGCGCTCGGCTTTCGTTCGAGAGCCATGGCCTCTTCTCGCAGCGATAGCCTGCGCATGGGCATTTGGAAGTGCGCGCTGAAATCGTGGCGCTCCCATCCGTGGATCGGCAGCGGAGTGGGGACTTTTGTCATTGATTACGCCCGACTAAAAGGTCCGGTTCTGGCCAAAATGGGCCCTCACGAGGGCTATGCCCGCAATGCGCATAATGATCTGCTGGAAACATTGACGACGATGGGCTTACTCGGGTTGGCGAGCTTTCTATGGCTGCAGTTCACCGTAATTGGCGCGTTCATCGCGGCCAAGAAACGTAATCCGACGGGCGCAGCGGCACTCGGCGCCGGCATATTGGCGATCTGGGTTCTGGCCAAGTTTAACCCGCCGGGATTTGCCGCCCTGTGGATTATGAGCGCGATGGCGGGCTGTCTTTTCTCCGCGCCTAGCGATGAAGGCGAGCGCCGAAAGTTTCCAACGGCGGCATTGATTTGCGCGCTGGCAATATTCTGGTTTACGACAGCGGTCACCATTAGAGCACGTGCTGACCATCAGGACGTGTTGGGACGCTGGGCGCGCGCGGTCGGGCGTCCGCAGCAAGCGGCTGAGCATTTTGAGAATGCCATTCGACTGCGTCCCGGCATGGTCGCATACGTTAACGACCTGGCCAATCTTCTCTGGGACGCCGCACAGTCGGCCCAGTCGCAGGATCGCAGCATGCTTCTGACGCGCGCCGCCGAGGCGGCGGTCCAAGGATTGCAGTATCGTCCGCTGGACCCGCAGCTGTACCGGCTCTTGGCGCTGGCGGAGGTTCGGCGCGCCCAATCTGGCGACGTTACTCGGTTCGCTTACGCGCGCCGCGCTCTGGAGGATGCTGAGCGATTGGATCCGGGGTTCGAGGACACGATGGGACTCAGGCGCTTGATCGCCCCACCGACGTTTAATTGACGCGACGTATCCGCATCGGAAGTATGCCGATTTCGGGATAGCCTCGGCCCGGGAGGCGGTCAATGACATGGGCCCTGTCAGCGACGTCGGGCGACGGGCTATGCATACCGAAAGCATAAAAACTTCGTCGCATAGCTTCCCAAAGCGTCCACGTGTACAGCCGAGAAGACGGGGGGAAATGACCGAATTCGCATTCAAACGGGCTCGGAAAAATATACCCATTGGCGTGAGGATCGAATTGAAACGATATCATCGTGTGCTTCCTATCCTCGTCAAGCGGAATTTCAGTCAACCGGTAAGCGGGTGTGAGGCCGCCTTGTATCGACAAAAGATTTAAAAATCGCATCCACTCATACATCGACACGTCGGTCATGGGATCGCTTAGCGCGCCGACCTCCGGTCTCCAACCCATAAGTCTCGAGAATTCGCCAATAGTGACGAATTCTCGGCGTATGAAGAATGGGCGAGGCCAGTATTGCGCGCCATGCTTACGTGAGAGATGGTGAACGAAATTGGAGCCGGAGCGCAGGCGCGCGGTGTCGATCCCCTGAACTTCAATCCATTGCGACGCAGCTGTCGGTATGGCAACCGATTGAGGCGCGGCGGCTGGAACGACGACCGCATCTGCAACGGTGGATGTCTTCGCCGGGGTGCCGGCGAAGAGCGCTTCCAATGGAACGAGAGCCTTGTCGACACGGCCATCCATCAAGAATCTCTGGACTTGCGATACCTGAAGTGCGAAGGAGGCGGCCCAGGGCGAATGCTGGGTATTAATTTCTGCGCGGACCGTAGGTTGTTCTTGCGGTGTCCATGTGAGCAGAGTCGCGTCGTTATGTACTGGAAGCCCTGAATAAGACGGCGCGACGACGGGCCCCGAGCCCGGCGAAAAACCGATCGGCAATACACTGAGGGTCATTATCCGCATTTTCAGGGTCGTCGCCGAAGCCGGCGGCAAGAACAAAAGAAGGCAGGCGATGCCCGACGTGAACTGCATAATTTATTATACGCGAATTTCCGTTCGTGTTAATGCCGGAAGTGACGTACGCCGGTCGCCACCAGGGCGATGCCTCGGCGGTCGCAGGCCTCGGCCACGTCCTTGTCTTCTGCAGCACCGCCGGGATGGATGATCGCGGTTACACTGCCTTCGGCGGCGGCATGGACGTGCTCGGCGGTTAATGCGCCGTCGGACGCCATTACCATGGACTCCCCGGCGGTCAAGATGGGGTGGCGCTCGGATGATTTTTTGAGGGCAAGATGAATTGAATCGAGGCGCGAGGTTTGCCCCGACCCGACTCCGATGACGCCCGTGCCGCGGGCGATGACCGCGGCGTGGGTGTGTGCGTGCATTGCAGTATGCCAGGCCACGGCTAGCCCCTCGCACTCGCGCTGGGAGGGCGCGCGTTTGGACGCATTTTTGAGTGCGTTGATGAAGGGCTGGTGATCTTTTTCTTGAACCAACACACCTCCCGCGACGGCGCGCAAGTCGAGTTCGTGTGGGGCAATCAGCGAGGACGGTAACGTTACTAGCCGGATGTCTTTCTTAGTTTTCAGCAGGCGCAGCGCCTCGTGGGAGAAACTCGGCGCGGCGATGCAGGAAACGAACTCTTCGGCGAAGAATTCCGCGGCTTCCATGCCGATTTCGCGATTGGCCGCGGCGGTCCCACGAAAGCAGCCGCGGGGATCGCCGGAGTAGGATAGGCGCGCGGCTTTGGCCAGATCGGGAGCGGACGCAAATCCAGCCGGAACCGCGTGCTTGACGATCGCGCAGGCCGGTTCTATCACCGCGTTGGCGAGCTCCCAGGAAGTTTCCAAATCGAGGTAATGTCCGTAGACCAAAGGCCTTCCATACAGGAGTTTGGCCGCGTTCAGTCCCCAAGGGCGAGCACCTGAGAGCGTGTAGAACGCTCCTTTTTGATGGGGATTTTCTCCGTACTGGAGGTCGGCGCTTTTTTTGAGCGCGACGACGACCGCATCAGGTAGCTCATCCCAGTCGCCCCCGAGAAATTGGGCGACCGTCGAATCGTAATAGGCGGAGTAATGAAAGGCTTTTGCCGCCAGCACTTGACGACGGTCGGGAAGCATGCGGTCGTATGCGGTGAGCGTATCGATGGCTTGCTGGTAATCGTCCGGATCGCACAGGGCAATCACAGCCTTAAAATTACGGGCCGCAGCTCGCAGTAGCGTAGGACCCACCGGATCGACATACGCCAGCACTTCATCTTGAGAGACGGCGGCATCCGCCGTCGCCTCAGCCAGCGGGTAGAGATTCACCGCGACCAGGTCAATCCTCGGTTTTTCGGCCGTGATGGCCGAGATCAGCGTCGGGTGCAGCATGCCCAGTGCGTCGGCCGGAAGGCGCTCCCCGATGAATTCCGAAAGCGACATGTGGGCGACGCCGCCTTGACGCAGCGTAGTCGCCGTCGGCCCCGTCGCGACCAGTTGAAATTCAAGCGCAATAAGAGCGCGCGCAAACTCGACGATGCCAGTGCGGTCGGCGACGTGGAGTAGGGCGACCCGCGGAGTCTCTCGTTCGGGGCGGGGTGTCATTTCAACATCGCCTTGAACTGCTCTTCGGTAAGCACCTTAACGCCGAGCACAGTGGCTTTTTTTAATTTAGAACCGGCGGCTTCGCCTGCGACAACGTAGGTGGTCTTAGCAGAGACCGATCCGGAAGCTTTGCCGCCCAGTTCTTTGACTTTTTCTTCAGCTTCCTCGCGCTTGAACGAGGACAGCTCACCGGTGAAGACGAATGTCATGCCGGAAAAAATACCGCCCGACTTCTTTGCAGCCGGGGGGGGCATTTTGACGCCGGCTTTGCGCAAACGGTCGATTAGGCTGCGCCCCACCGCGGAGGAAAAGAAAGAATGAAGGGATTGTGCGACGATCGGGCCCACGTCCGACACGGCCTGGAAATCCTCGAGAGACGCTGCAAGCAGACTGTCGATGTCGAATTTCCCTGCCACGTCTTCGGCCGTTTTCTCGCCGACCTGGCGTATGCCCAGCGCATTGAGCACGCGATCGAGGGTCTTAGCCTTGCTGGCTTCGATTTGGGTGAGCAGATTGTCGGCTTTTTTATCAGCAAACAGAGGGAGTTCCAACAGCTTCTCCTTCGTCAGGTGATAAAGGTCAGCGACATCCTTCACGAAGTCGCGGGAAATCAGTTCTTCGACGGCGGAATCGCCGAGGCCGACGATGTCCATCGCCCCGCGAGAGGCAAAATGTTCGAGCGTGCGGCGCCGTTGGGCCGGGCAGACTGGATTGCCGCAATAGTAAGCCACGAGATTCTCTTCTTTGATGATCGGGCTTGAGCAGTCGGGACAGCGAGTTGGAGGACGGACCGAGGCGCGCTTGGCGCCCTTCTCGACGACCTTCACAATTTTCGGGATGACCTCGCCGGCGCGTTCAATCAGTACGCGGTCGCCGATGCGCACCCCGAGACGGTCGATTTCCTCGAAATTATGGAGGGTCACTGAAGAAATCGTGACTCCTGCGCAAAAGACCGGTTCCACCTTGGCCACTGGAGTGATCGCACCGGTGCGACCGACGGAGAAGACCACGTCGACGACGCGAGACGTCGCCTGTTGCGCGGGATATTTAAACGCGATGCCCCAGCGCGGCGAACGGGCGGTGAATCCCAGCCGCTTTTGCTGCGCGAAATCGTCGACTTTAACAACCAATCCGTCGACGGCGTAGGGCAGCGTCGGCAAGGCCTTCTCCCGGAAACGTGTGAAATAAGCGACGACCGCGTCGATATCCTTTAGACGTTCAAATGAGTTCGAGGGAATGCCGATCTTACGGCAGAGCGTCAGGAATTCGGAGTGCGATCCGGGCTCGCGGCCGTCCCAGACGCCGTAGGAATGCGCGGTGAACCGTAGTCGCCGGCCCGCCGTGATGGCCGGATCCTTTTGCCGCAGGGAACCGGCGGCGCAATTGCGCGGGTTGACGAAGGGCTCGCGGCCTGCTTGCCTTTCGAACTCGTTGACCTTGTCGAAATCGGCGAAAGTCATATACACCTCGCCTCGAATTTCAAGGCGTTTAGGAAAGTCGTCGCTGAGGCGCAGCGGAATCGCGCGTATGGTCCGGGCGTTGGCGGTCACGTCTTCACCGGTTTCACCGTCACCGCGGGTCGCCGCGCGCACGAACTCTCCGTTTTCATACGTCAGCGCGCACGAGAGGCCGTCGATCTTGGGCTCCATTAGGTAGGTCGGCGATTGGCCGGGAGGAAGATTTTTGCGCACGCGCTCGTCCCAGGCGCGGATTGCGGACTCTTCGTAGGCGTTATCCAGAGACAGCATGGCCACCGCGTGCTTCACCGGCCGGAAGTCCGTGCCGACACCGCCGGCGACGCGTCGGGTGGGGGAATCTCGGCGGGCGAGCTCCGGGTGCGAGCTTTCCAGTTCTTTGAGACGCGCCAAAAGGCGATCGTATTCCGTGTCGGAAACGGTCGGAGAATCAAGCAGATAATAATAGCGATCGTGCTCTTGGATTTCGGCGGTAAGAGCGTCGATTTCGTTTTTAAATGGCGTCGTTTTCCAGGGCATCTTTAGGTTTTTTCATTTTTTTAGGATTTTGTTTTTTACGCAGGGACTTCAATGCGTCAAGGATACCGTTGACGAAGCGAGTCGCTTCTTCTGCGGAATATTTTCGGACGATTTCAATGGCCTCATCGATCACGACCCCAACGGGAGTTTCGGGACGCTCGACCAACTCGTAGGCGGCCAAACGCAACACGTTGCGGTCGACGGCAGCCATTCGGTTCAAGGCCCAATTCTCGGCGCGTTCTTGAATGAGGACGTCCAACCGATCGCGTTCGTGGTAGGTTCCCATCGCCAAAGTCCGCGCAAATTCAATTGTTTCCGGATCGACCTCGCCATTGTTAAGCCGAGTGACGATCGCAAAGGACTCCTCTCCTGCGGTATTGGAAACGTCGCTGACGTAAAGGGCTTGGAGTGCCACTTCGCGGGCGAGTCTACGCTTTCCCACGGAGTTCCTCCCGGAGTGCCACCATTTCGAGGGCGGCGAGTGCCGCCTCCTTGCCGCGATCGAGGTCGCCGTGCGTGCGGGCGAGCGCCTGTTCCCAGGTATTCGGCGTGATAACCCCGAGGATCACCGGAAGCCGCGCATCCACGGAGATCTCGTGGAGCGAACGGATTAGCGAGTTGGAAATGTGGTCATTTTGCGCGGTCTCGCCTTTAAGTACGCAGCCGAGCGCGATCACCGCGTCATAGCGACCGGTGCGCGCCAGCTCGTTGACGGTCCAAGGCAATTCGTAGCCGCCGGGGACATGGACGACCTTGAGCTGCGACTCCTCCCAGCCAGCTTTTTGGAAGGTCGCGAGGCAATTGGACAACAATTTGGAGGTGATCTCTTCATTAAAGCGCGAAACGGCGATGGCGACCCTTTTCATCTCAACTCCTCCGGGACGTCCAGCCAGTGGCCGAGCTTGGCCTTCTTCGTGCGCAGGTATTTGGCCGCAAGCGGCCCGGTCGGCAATTGGAGGGGAACGCGCTCGATGACTTTGAGCCCATAACCTTCGATGCCGACAATTTTTCGTGGATTGTTCGTCAGTAAACGCATCGACGTCAAGCCTAGATCGGCGAGAATTTGCGCCCCGATTCCATATTCGCGTAAGTCTGGCTTGAAGCCGAGCTTTAAGTTCGCCTGGACCGTGTCGAGCCCCTGGTCTTGAAGCGCGTAAGCGCGAATTTTATTGATCAGCCCGATTCCGCGTCCCTCCTGGTTGAGATACACCAGAACGCCGCATCCTACGGCCGCGATCTGCTTGAGTGCCGCCTCGAGCTGCAGGCCGCAATCGCACTTTTGGGAGAAAAGGGCGTCGCCCGTCACGCACGACGAGTGCACGCGGACCAACGCCCGCTTGGATCCTGACACGTTGCCCTTCACCATCGCAAGATGGACTTTCCCGGTCAATTGCTCTTCATAGACGTGAATGGCGAACTCGCCCCATTTCGTCGGCAACAGCGCGGTGGCTCTGCGCTCGACGAGACGGTCCTTGCGCCGACGATAGTCGATGAGGTCGGCGATGGTCACGATCTTGAGCGAGTGGAGCCGCGCGAAGCGCCGCAGCTGGGGGGTACGGGACATGGTACCGTCGTTATTGAGGATTTCGCAGATGACACCCGCGGGGGTCAGCCCGGCGAGCCGCGCCAAATCGACCGCCGCCTCGGTGTGTCCGGCGCGAACCAGCACGCCGCCCTCTTTGGCGCGCAGGGGAAAAATATGGCCCGGCCGCATTAAATCTTCAGGCTCGGTCTTCGCATCGAGCAATGCGGCGATCGTGATCGCGCGGTCATGTGCTGAAATTCCTGTCGTCGTCCCCTTCTTGGCGTCGACGGATACCGTGAACGCAGTGTCGCGCCCGGCTCCGGGTCCGTGGATGTTGTTCGATGGATCGACCATCGCATGCAATCGCAGTGCTTCGAGGCGGGTTCCGGGCAGGGGGACGCAAATAAGTCCGCGCGCCCGCGTGGCCATGAAATTCACAGCCTTCACCCCGCATTTTTCGGCTGCGATCACGATGTCACCCTCATTTTCTCGGTCCGGATCGTCCACGACTACGACCATTTTTCCTTTGCGGATGTCTGTGATCGCGTCTTCAATGGTGTCAAACACTTTGTCCCGAATCATGGCTTCTCCTGAAAACTCGCGACCGCGCTGCGCGCATAGCGCGCCAGCGGGTCGGCTTCCAAATTGACCAGATCACCAGGCTTGCGCCGACCCAGCGTGGTGCGATTCAAGGTAAGGGGCACGATCATCATTTCAAATGAGGCACGTGAGCATTTCGTGACGGTGAGGCTGATTCCGTCCACCGCGATGGAACCCTTCACCGCGACCAGCCCTCGCAGCGCTTTGGGAAGTTCGACGCACAATCGCCAAAATCCCTCCCCCCAAGCTACGAGAGAGATTATTCGCGCCGCGGCGTCGACGTGCCCGGTGACGAAGTGGCCGCCGACTTCATCACCAATCCGCAGCGAAGGCTCGACGTTCACAGCACTGCCACAGCGAAGATCTCCGAGGTTCGTTCGTGTCCAGGTCTCCGGTCCGACATCAAAGCGATGCAAGTCCTTGCTCGTCTTGACCACGCTCAGGCATGTTCCGTTGATCGCGATGGACGCCCCGAGCGCCTTCGAACCGATGCGTGCGCGGACGGTCAACGTCGTTGTCGTCTTCTTTTCCACGACGCCGAGTGTCTCAATAATGCCCGTAAACATCAAAGTACCCCGGAGACAAGCCAGTCGTCTCCCACATTTTCCCATCGCGGGGACCGGACGCGAGGAGCCCGGTTCGGGTCCGTCGCGCCTGACAAAAGCTTCGGCGCCAAGAACACGCGAACCTCGTCGACCAGCCTCGCGCGCAGGAACGCCGCGTGCAGGGTCGGGCCCCCCTCGAGCAGCAACGTTCCGATACCGTTTGCGCTCAAGTCCCGCAGCGCCCCGCGCAAATCCCCGGATTTCTTGATGCGGTAGACGAGAGTCGGCGACGCGCCATCAAAAATACGGGCGTTATCTGGCAACGGCCGCCGCCCGGCGAAGATAACGCGCAACGGGTCGGGGCCGGCTCCGTGAGCTGTGAGCGCCGGATTGTCAACGATCACAGTTCCAGCGCCCACTGCGACCGCGTCAAGTTCGCCGCGCAAGAGGTGGACGGCCGCGCGCGCTTTTGGTCCCGTGACCCAGCGTGACCGGCCGGAAGCCGTGGCGGCTTTCCCGTCTAAAGAAAGTGCTATTTTCAGCACCACCCAGGGTCGATTTCTCTTCATGCGCGAAAAAAATCCGCGATTAAGCGCCTGTGATTCGGCGGCCAGCGTGCTCTGCACGTCGGCGTGAATCCCGGCACGTCGAAGCAGGGACACGCCGCGACCGGAAATTTTCGGATGCGGATCCAGGAGCGGGAACACCACACGACTGACTCCGGCATCGATGAGGGCGGCCGCGCATGAGGGGGTTTTCTTGCCCGGAAATGTTGTGCAGGGCTCCAAGGTCATGTAGGCGGTCGCGCCCCGCGCTTTTCGGCCGGCGCAGTTTAAGGCGACGGCCTCAGCGTGCGGGCCACCGAACCGAGAGTGCGCTCCTTCACCGACGATTCGGCCGCTGTTAACCAGCACGCACCCGACGCGAGGATTCGGACTTACGGCGCGAGCGTCGGCCCGGGCAGCCAGGGCCAATGCGCGGCGCAGGAAATTGAGGTCATCGGCGCGCTTCACGTCCTCACCACCGCCTTGGCGATGCTGTGGTCCGCGTTCTCGGTGAAGAAACGCGGCAAGTCGTCGAGGCGGACTTCGCCCTTGAGAAGGAGGTCGGTGCGAATCTTGCCGGTCGACAAAAGGCGTACCGCCTCGGAGAAATGGGGGGGAGTGTGATGAAATACGCCATGGAGCGTGATTTGCTTGTAATGGAGGCGGTGAACGTCCAGCGGGATCGTCGCACCCTGCGCGCATCCTCCAAACAGACACACTTTTCCGCCGTCGCGAACCATCGCGACGGCCTGAAGATAAGTTTCGGCCGTGCCGACGGCCTCGAACACGTGGTCAGGACCGCGTCCCGACGCCCACGCGCGAACGCGCGGCTCGACGGGACCGTCGTCGGAGCTGAACGTCCGTTCCGCGCCGGCGGATTTCGCGGCCGAGAGATTTTTCAAGGAACGGCCGATGACGGCCACGCGCGCTTTGCGCTCGAGCAGGGTTTGGAGGAGAAGCAATGACATCGGTCCTGCCCCGATAATCACGCACAGTTCCTCAGCGCGAACCGCCTGCACAGAGACCGCGTGGATTGCGCAGGCGAGCGGTTCGGCAAGCGCGCCGACTTCGAACGAAGTCGACACCGGCAGCGCATGCAAGTTTCGGGCCGCGATGTGCGCCGGGACGCGGTCGTACTCGGCGTAGGCTCCGTTGTGGAGTTTAAGATTCGGACACAATTGATTTTGACCATTTACGCACCAAAAGCAATCGTCCATTGGCGCCGAGTTTGCGACCACCACGCGGTCTCCGGCTCGGACGGATTTGACGCCCTTGCCGATCGCCGTCACGGTGCCGGCGAGCTCGTGACCGAAGGGTGACGGATAATCGCCAAGCAGGACGCGGTGGCCCTGCCGGTATGCCTTGAAATCCGTCCCGCAAGTCAATGCCGCGCCGACCTTGACGATGACCTCTCCTGCGGCGGGATCGGGAATCGGACGCTCTTCCAAGCGGATATCTCGAGGTCCGTGAAAAATGACCGCGCGCATCTTTGCGCTCATGATGCTACCAAGACAGACTTCAAGGTTTGTCGAGTTTTCACGGCCTTAACCGCTTCGGCGAAAGACTCGAGCGGGAAGTTTTCCGGCCCCAGCACCAGCGGATTAAACCGCCCCGACACAATCAGGTCGAACGCTTCGCGCAGGTCGACGAGGCTCGGGGAATAGGAGCTGATCACGCTTAATTCGCGATGATAAACTGCGTTCATGTCCAATAGGAGCGTCGAATCGGGATGAAAGGACGAAAAAACGTTAATGGTCCCCCCGTCTCTCAACCACGGAAGCGACCGCGCGATAAGCGCCGGTGTCCCGGCGGAATAGACGATCGCGTCGAAGCCGCGGCCCGAGCTCGCGCTTTTTCCTGCCACCGCGAAGGCTTCGCGGTCGGTGAATGCTGAGCCCCAGCGGGCGAACCGCGAGGTGCGCGACGTATCAACGTCGAGGCCGAAGGCCGCGACACCCATCGTTTTGAGCAACTGTCCGGTCATTTGGCCAATGGCCCCAAGGCCGATGACGCCGACAGTGTCGCCGGCTGCGACGCCCAGCCGCTTGATGTTGCGAAGCACGCAGGCGAGCGGTTCAGTTTGGGACGCGGCGACGGTGTCGACGCCATCGGGAATTCGAAAGGACGTGTTCTGGACGTGAAGGGCGGGGATGCGCACGAATTCGCTGAAACCGCCGGGGTAGATGTTGGTTGACTTAAATTGCCGGCACATCGATTCCTGGCCGTGGCGGCAATAGTGGCAGGTGAGGCACGGCACATGGTGAGAAACGACGAGGCGCTCGCCTTCGGCGAATGGCGATCCTATTCCGGCTTTGGCCACGGTTCCGACCAATTCGTGGCCCAGGATTGCTCCGGGCGCTTTTGTGTCGAGCTTCATTACGTCGGTGCCGCAAAGTCCGCAGGCGTCAAGGGAGAGCAAGACTTCGCCATCGCTGATTTCCGGGATCGGAATTTCAGCCAGTGCCGCCGTGCCGTCTCTGACGAGGATGGCCTTCATAAAGAGCTGGTCTCATGATAGGATATCCGACGCTGATGCGACAATTCATCATTTTCACGACATTTCTATTGGCCGCGCTGCCGGCGGCGGCATCCTCGTCGATGACGCCGGAGATGGACCGTCTCTTGATGGATGGTATCGACGCCATTTATCGGATGGACTTCGCCGCGGCCCAGGCCGCTGCGCTCAAGGCGACCGCGCTCAATCCGGATTATCCACATCCGTACTTGGGTGAGGCGATGATTGATTTCATTCGCTATTCCTATGGGACGGAGCGTTCCGACGCTTCCTTGACCAAAAGCTTCGAGGGGAAAGTCGCGCGCACCATCGAAGTAGGTGAGCGCTGGCTGAAAACGCACCCCGATGACCAAGACGCGTTATTGGCCGTGGGTTCCGGGTACGGCATATCGGCGCGACTTGCGCTAGACACCCACCAATATTTAAAGGGTTGGCGCCACGCGTCGCGCGCGATGAAATATGTGCGTACGGTGGTCCACTCGAACCCGAAATATTACGACGCCTATTTGGGACTTGGGATGTTCGACTATTACGTGGACACGATTCCAAGGTTCGCCGGGTGGCTTGCAAAAATCATGCTTGGCGGTAGTCGCGAACGGGGCCTTCGCGAGTTAAAGATCGCGTCGGAACACGGGCACTACGGCCGCTTGGCCGCACGATTGATCCTCGTCGAAATTTTCACCGAGGACAGCTTCGGCGCCCGCAACCCTCCCGAGGCGGTCAAGCTCATGTCCGAAATTCGCGCGCCGTATCCGAAGTCACCGATGCTGCATTCGGCGGACATCGTCGCCCTTTACGAAGACCGTCGGCTTGACGAGGCGACCCGCGAGGCGCGCGAATTTTTAACGCGCGCTGAATCGGGACTCTATCCGCACGTTGATATATCGAAAGGCCGGGTGCTATTGGGAACGGTCCTCTGGGGGCTCGCCGGAAAAAAAGAAGAAGCATTGTCCGAGTTCCGCGTCGCGGCGGGGGCCGAGCCGAAAACCCGCTGGACGGCCTGGGCGCGCGTGCGCGAAGGACAAGCGCTGGACGCCCTCGGCCGCCGCGACGAGGCGCTGCTCGCATATCGCACGGCGTACGCGCAGGCTGATCTTTGGGATTATAAACCGCTGATTAAGCCGTGCCTAAAAACACCGTGCGTCGGCGATAAATACCCGGGGCATTTTTCCCCGTACTGACCGATGCCAAAATCCATCGAGGAGATCGCCCAAGCGTACGATTCGCCTCCTTTGTGGTACGAAGTACGCGGCTTCTTTATATTGACGTTCTCCTACCGCAGCACGCTCGGCTACCAACTTCGCTTTTTTGGCAACAACATGGGCGTTGAGCATCTCGAAGTCGCGGTGGGATCCGGCACGCTGCTCTACTGCATACTGCGCTGGAACTCTTTGGTTGGCCGCGCAGCGCCCAACCGCATTGCCGGAATTGACTACGCGATGCCGATGTTGGCGGGCGCAGTTAGGCGCTTTTCTAAGAAAAAAATATTGATCTGCATCATGTCGACATGGCCGCGATGCCCTTTGCCGACAATACTTTCGACACGGCCAACGTCGCCAACGCGATTCACTGCTTCCCCCAGGTTGACGACGCCTTGTGCGAAATCTTGCGGGTACTCAAGCCAGGGTCCACGCTGGCGGTGAACGCCCTGCTTTATGCGTCTGGCCCGCGCCCTCTGCGCTGGATCGCCGATCGGATCAATGCGTGGGGGATACGTAAGGGGATTCTGACCACGCCGTTTCAACGCGACGAGATTTTGCGCCGTGTCGAGGCCGCCGGCTTCGAGATCGTGCGCGAGGTGACGTCAGGCAATAAGTGCAACATAATCGCGTGCAAGCCACTTCGGTAACGCCGCGCTATTGTAGAATCGAGAAGTTCTATGGTCGCGCTCACCATCAAAAATTATGCCGGCGGCGGCATCGGTAAGCATCTCGAGGCGTTGGCCCGATTACGCATCCGAGTCTTCCGTGATTATCCTTGCCTTTACGACGGCACGCTGTCGTACGAGAAAAAATATCTCAAAATGTACCAGGCGTCTCCGCGCAGTTTCATTGCTCTGTGTTTCGACGGGAACAAGATAGTCGGGGCTACCACCTGCCTACCTCTGATGGACGCCGAAGAGGATTTTCGACGGCCGTTCATCGAAAACAAATACGATCCAAAGAGCGTGTTTACTTTGGCGAGTCCGTCCTCCTCCCGCAATACCGGGGCCAGGGCGTCGGGGGACAGTTCATGCAGCGACGCATCGAACGGGCGATGAGTTTTCCGGAGACCAAATACGCCAGCTTCTGCGCCGTGGTCAGGCCATCCGACCATCCACGCAAACCTGCCGACTACAGGCCGCTTGATTCATTTATTTTGGGAAAAATCGGATTCAAAAAGAAGCCCGGACTTGAGACTTCATACAAGTGGAAAGACATCGGCGAGAAGAAGGAATCTTCAAAGCCGATGCAATTCTGTATTAAGGAACTGAGATGAAAAAAGCACTGGGCGCGGGCGACGTCGTCCGGCGTTACTACGAACTTTTCAATGCCGGAGAAATGGACGGCTTTCTCGGGCTTTTAGACGAGAATGTCCGCCACGACGTTAACCAAGGTCCGTCCCAGCGCGGCAAGGCGGCTTTTTGTAAATTCATGGGCAAGATGAACGCTTTTTATCGAGAGAAGGTGTCGGACTTGGAAATTTTTGCCGGCGAGCATCCTGAGCGCGTCGCCGCTGAATTCGTCATCGATGGCACGTACCTAAAGACGGCACCGGGGCTTCCTCCCGCGCGCGGCCAAAAATACCGGTTGCCCGTCGGCGCTTTTTTCGAGGTGCGCGACTGTAAGGTCGCGCGCATCACGAACTATTACAGCCTGCAGGACTGGCTCGATCAAGTGAATGACTGATCGCGAGGGTCAGCCGCGCGTCGTCCGCCGATCTCAGCGGAGGCGGGTGATCTCGACGCTGCGGTGCTCGTCGTCGACGAGATACATCACCGTCGATTTCTTGCGGCCAGCTCCCCAAACCATTCGGTAGTAATTCTTTCCGCCCGTCTCGAATATATGATCGTCGGGATCGGATCTATGGGGTCTCGCCTTGAGCTCTTCGAGCAGCGAATCGGGCAAATCACCAAGGGTAAGGCCGGATTTTTCTGACGTTGTCACCGTCCATGGTCTGTCCTCGTCGGGTTTCGGAGCGGCGGGTGCAGGAGCTTCCGCAATCGGGGCATTCTGCACTGCTGCCGCAGCGAATTCGTTCGAGACCGGGTAAATGCCGCCTTGCTTTTTCATTTGCGAGAGGGTGTCGCGAGTAATTGCGCTCACTCGGTGTTCCGACTGGCGTTTGGACCACACCAGCCAGCGTTGAAGCATAAGCGGAGAAGGGACGATGTCATAGTTATTTTTGATCAAGGACAAGATCATCTTGTCGATTGCAAATTTCTCTCTGAGAACCCCAGTCACATGGTGAATCTGAGTCCCCGGCAAGTCTCGCAGGCTACTCATGATCGCTTCGGCATCCGCTATCGCCGAAAGTATTCTGTTGCACGTCCGTCGGTAGTGCTCCCCTTCCAAAATCCGCAGTTTATCAGCGGATACATGCTTGCCTCCCGTGGGTCGAGGCGGCATAAAATCCTTCCAATTCTTGCTTAGATCATCTGAGATTCTCTCGGCAATTTTTTATAACCTGCGCGAGTTTTCGCGCTTGCGAGGCTGCAGGATTGGCGTAAAACTCGATCAAGTCAGCGAACGACGGCGTCCCCGTTGGTAAAGACTGGGCTTTAGCGATTTCGCGCACGCTAAAAGTAATCTCTTCCATTGCAGTTGTGATCGCGCTTTCCAATTGAGTAAGCTCGCCTATTAATCGTGCCGACCGTCTTACCAACGGATCGAGGCGGTGTTGGACCCTCAGTATTTTCGTATAGAGAGCACGGCTGCTTTTCTCCATGGCATTGCCTACCTGTATGAGGCGTCCGGTTGGGCGCCTCTGTCTTATCGCGGTGCCGATCGAAATCTTTTGATCGAGGATTTTCGCGTCGATTTCATCTTTCGCCAGTTCAAGGGGCCTCAATTTGATAGCCCGCTTCACGGAAAGCCCGTATTCAATCCCCGATAACGTTTTCCGGACATGAGCCGCATTCTTAAGGATTTGCTCTATGTCTTCATGACCTGTTTCGATTTGTTCAGCCAACGGATGCGGATTGCGGGTTCCGTCGAACACGACTTCGATGGCCGCATTTACCCCTTCTACGGATGTCCCGGATTTGAAATGGGACATCAACTGGTGCATTACGCTGGCGCAAGAGCTCCGCGCGAGGGTCGTTGAGCCGCCTGGACGCGGGTCGACAACGCGCCACTCAGCATCATCGCGATAACAACAGTCAAGCTCATAAATCCAGTGTAGTGTTTTGGGCTATTTCCTGCCTGATTCGTTTGGGCTAAATAAGGCGGGCCAAAGGACCTGCTCTTTTGGCCCTAGGACCCTTTGGTTATGCCGTATAATATGTTACGAAGACCTATGAAAAAAACTTTATCCGCGATATTGCTGCTGCAGTGCATCACCGCCAATGCGCTCACCCAAAAAGTGTGCACGTCATCAACCTATAGCGGATCCTCGGTAAGAGAGGCGGTCATAGAGTGCTCGAAACATTTTGATCGATTTGTGTGCGTGAAATCGGTCGCGTGTCGAGGATTCGGCCAATTTTGTACGGCTTATGGTTTTGCCGGCGATTCTGTCGATGAATCAATCAACGAATGCGTGAACAATAAAACTCCGCGCGTGACCTGTGTTCAGAATGTCGCGTGCACGGGGTACGGCCAATTATGCATAGCCGCGGGCTACGCCGGTGCTACTGCAAAGAAGGCGATTGATGAGTGTGCGCCATACTCAAGCCGTCTGTTGTGCGCCCAAAATGTCAGTTGCACTGGTTATGGACAATTTTGCAATGCCAACGGATACGGCGGTTCGACGCTCAATGACGCGATTGGTGAATGTGCCCAGTCATCTGGCTGGGATCGATCTTACTGTTCCAATAACGCTTCCTGTAAAAGCATTGGAGAGACCTGTTCCTGTAAGGGATTTCTCGGCGCGTCGGCGGCAGAGGCGGTCAGTGCCTGCATTGCATCGGGTGTGCCTGAGAGCGCCTGCGCCGCCAGCGTCGCCTGCCCATAGCGTGATGCTTCTGTATCCACGGAGGGGGCGGCGACTGCGATATTACGACGGGAAATCGGTGATATAATCTTCCACCATGCCACCCGCTAAGCCGTGGACGCGCGACGACGCCGACCAGCTTTATAACCTTCAGGGTTGGGGCCTGAATTATTTCGCGGTCAACGCGAAGGGCAACGTGTCGGTCCAGCCCAAGAAAACGGCGGAGGGCGCCATCGACGTGATGGACGTCGTCGAGGACGTGGCCGCGCGCGGCATCAAGATGCCGGTGCTCATACGCTTTCAGGATATTTTGCGCCGACGGGTAACGCTGATCAATGAGCGTTTCGCGCAATCCATTCAAGAGCACAATTACGGCGGCCGCTACTACGGTGTGTATCCGATCAAGGTCAATCAGTTGCGCGAAGTGGTCGAGGAAATTACCGATGCGGGGCGACCGTTTCAGTATGGGCTCGAAGCCGGATCGAAGGGAGAACTGCTTGCGGTCTTGGCGATGAATTCTTCCGAAGCGCTGACCATCGTCAACGGATATAAAGACGAGTCGATGATGAAGCTGGCCGCGCTTGGCCTGAAGCTCGGGCGCAAGGTCGTCGTGGTCATCGAGAAATTATCCGAGCTAAAACTCCTTCTTGACGCGACGCGCGAGGCTGGGGTCAAGCCCTTGATCGGCCTGCGCGTGAAGCTTCAGACGCAGGGATCTGGAAAGTGGCGGTCTTCGACGGGGCACTTCGCAAAATTCGGCCTGACGACCCCCGAGATACTCGGCATGGTTGAAACCCTGAAGGCTGAAGGGCTGACCGATTGCCTTAAGCTCGTCCATTTTCACATCGGCTCGCAGGTCTGCGACATCCGCACGCTCAAGGACGCCGTCAAGGAAGGCGCGCGCTACTACGCGAAGCTGCGGAAGATGGGTTTGGGCGTGGAATTCTTGGACTGCGGCGGGGGACTCGGCGTCGACTATGACGGCACGCATACCGCCGTCGACAGCTCGATGAATTACAGCTTGCGCGAATATGTCGCCGACGTCGTCTATGCCGTCCAGGAAGTATGCAAGCAAGAAAAAGTCCCCGAGCCGAACCTGGTCACCGAGTCTGGACGCTCGATGGTCGCCCATCACGCGCTGCTGGTAGTCAACGTGTTCGGCGCGATTGAAACGGGAACGACGCCGCTTGAACTGAAGGAAACGGCGGACGAACATCAGGTCGTGCGCGAACTTCGCGAGGCGATCAAATCTTTGTCTCCCAAGAATATCGCCGAGAGCTTTCACGACGGACAACAACATCTGGAAGAAGCGTTCTCCTTGTTTAAACTCGGATACCTAGGTTTAGAGGACAAGGCGAAAGTCGAGCACTTATATTGGAAGCTGTGCATCGAGGTCGGTAAACTTTTGCCGAAGGCAAAATTCGTTTCCGAAGACCTGCTCGAGATGCAGAAGGCTCTCAACGACCAATATCTGTGCAACTTCTCCTTATTCCAATCGTTGCCCGATTCGTGGGCGATCGGGCAGCTATTCCCGATCATGCCGCTGCATCGCTTAGACGAAGAGCCGATTCGTCGCGCAAGCCTCGTCGACATCACCTGCGACTCCGATGGGAAAATCACCCAGTTCGCCACCCATCGCCGCGCGGGGGGTACACTTCCGCTTCATCCATTGGATGGGCGGCCTTACTACATCGGGTTTTTCCTGATGGGCGCGTATCAGGCGACGATGGGCGACATCCACAATTTGTTCGGCCGGGTGCACGAGGTCCACGTTTTCAGCGATGAGGACGAGCCCAAAGGATATTACATCGAGGAAACCATCCCGGGCGAGACGATACGCGACGTCCTTTCCGAGATCCAGTATTCCGACTATGAACTGGTGAAGATGATCAAGGAGACGGCCGACGCGCAGGTGAAGGCTGGCGCGCTCAAGCCGCGCGAAGCCGCCGAGCTCGTCGACCGTTATGAGGCGGTTCTTTCGGAATACACATACGTCGATCATCTCCCGTCGGCAGACGAAAACCAACTTCGCCGCCGCGCGTCGGACCTGGTTCCCGGTAACGGGAATGGCCATGCCGCCAAAAGCAGCGAGCCGGTCGCCCAACCTACGTAAAAAGCGCGGGCCCTAATTCGGCCGCGCGAACAATACCGGCGGCCTGAATTCCACGACGTATCCGAGTGCCGCGACAGCTTGTTTGGCGGCAGCCACCTCGGTATCGTCGCCTTCCACTTCCATGACGATGCGTGGGCGTCGGGTCAGAAGCCGAGTCGCACCGGCAAAAACGAGACGCCATGCGCCTTCGACATCGATCTTCAATAGATCGACGGATTTAATTCCCCTCTCATCCAGAATCGCGTCCAAAGGACGCGCGTCGATGGTCATTGGCACACTATCGTTACCCATGAACACTAATGACTGCCCGCCGGTCACGTATTGCGTGATGTACAGGGTCTTCGGTCCCGAGGTTTCGGCCGCAGCAAACGGCACGACCTCAACATGGGTCAGTTGATTGCGCGCAATATTCCGCTGCAGAATATCGCGGTTCGAAGGAAACGGCTCGACGGAAACCACGCGCCCGGTCGGTCCGACGCGCCGCGCACTGTCGAGGGTGAATATGCCTTGATGTGCACCGACGTCGACCACGGTCCAACCTTTTTCGGGAACGAAGCCGGCAGAACGATAAGTGCCGTCATCGATGATTTCGCGAAGCAGATAGGCCGCCGAGAAGACGTCCATCTCGGCGTGCAGCCCGTCGCCAAGCGCGACATTCACCAGGCGCTTACTCGACCCAGTTTGGGCCATTTTCGCTAGCGCCTGCAGGCGGCTGTCATCTCGACTCATGCCTTGAAGGCGATGTCCCACGTAGAGCCACCAATAACGAAGCACGCAGCCCAGTCGTGCGGTCAGATTTCCGGAATGGCGGAACTGTGCGGCGAGGTCGCCGATGAGGTTTCGCAGCGCGATCATGGCCGAGATTATAGATTATGACGGCGCGGCATAGCCGAATTCTTGGAGCGAGCGCGCATCCTTGCGCCAATCCTTGCGCACCTTGATCCAGACTTCAAGATGGACTTTGCGCCCGAGAAAATTTTCCAGTCCCGCTTGGGCCCGTTCGGTCAGGCGATGCAGATCTTTGCCCCCCTTGCCGATGATAATGCCCTTCTGGCCGTCGCGTTCGACGTAGAGCGTGGCGAACACCTCATCGGGTTTGCCTTGGGATTCGCGGAACGCGTCCACTACGACGGCGGTGGCGTGGGGGATTTCGTCGTGATACAAGTCGAAGACTTGCTCGCGCACGATTTCAGCCGCGAAAAATCGCTCCCAACGGTCGGATAGGTTTCCTTTGTCATAGAAGGCGGGCGATTCGGGAAGGCGCGAGACAATCTCGGATTTTAGCGCGTCCACGCCGTCGCCTTTGAGCGCAGAGATTCGGAATACCTTGGCCGGCTTCAAGGCCGTCGAGTACGCGGCCTCGAGCGCGTCCAGGCGCTTGGTGTCCTTCATCCGATCGCACTTATTAAGCACGAGTAAAACGGGTGTGGCTTCGCGCAGCGGCGTCGACTCGATTTTCGCCGGGTCGGCCTCAGCGACGTCGACCATATACACGACCAGGTCCGCGTCGTCCCGAATCGCGCGCGATGACTCCGAGCGCAACGCCTTCTGGAGCGGATCTCCGGGTTTGTCGATCAAGCCCGGCGTGTCGATAAAACAAGCCTGAAAATCCTGTCCTTCAAGTATCCCCAGCAGTCGGTGGCGTGTTGTTTGGGGTTTGGGTGACACGATTGACAGCTTGAACTTGAGCAGCGAGTTCAGAAGCGTCGACTTGCCGACGTTCGGCGCGCCGGCGAGAGCGACGAATCCGGCTTTATGAGGGGCAGTCACTCGCCCATTCTAGCAGTTGCCGGTATGCGCCATGTGCGAGGTTTTCCAAAACTTGCCGCACAAATCTCTCGTGATTTGTGAAAATATTAGCCGATCAAAGAGAACGCAATGAACTACCAAATCCGCTGGGATTATTCCGACATCAAATCCGGGGAGACCCCTCCGAACCCACAGAACTTCGACGTGCATTTTGTGTTTCACCTCCTTTTTCCCTTCATACCACCCGGTGAGAGCCATGCCGCCCACTTCTGTTTCAACGTGTTGTGCCCTAGCGCTGCAATAGAGGCGGTGATTCCCGCGACGAAGAGAGGACACATCATTCGCAAAACGTTTTCTTACTTAGAAATCACCAAGGAAGTGGAGCAGGCCGTCGCCGACGCGTTTTCTGGGGACGACCACCAAAAGGCGCTTGAAATCCTCAATACCCGGTATATCTACAATGAGCTCGACTTCTCCGCGGAGTTCAAAAATGACGTGGAGGATCCCTTGATAATCGTCGAAAAAATTCACGGCGCTTTTAACGGGGCCGCTCGTGGTCAAGGCACGACTCTCCATCAGGCGACGGTTATGGACGACTGGGGTGGCAACGAGGACCAGGAAAAGGCGCGGGTGCTCGACGGGGGAACTCGTTGGCAAGACGTCCTCGACAGCACCATTTCCGACCACCGTTATTTAGGCTATTTGAATGAGGAGGGGTATCGGTATTACTTGCCCGCCGTGATGCTGTGGGCGATAAAACATCGCGACTTCGAACATGCGTACCATAGCCTGCTGCCGGTAGTCGCCCCACGCGATTGGGGTCAGGTCCACGGCGATAAGTTCGATGTCCGTGAATTTATCAGCAGACACTCCTTCACGCCTGCGCAAGTGGAGACAATTTATAGTTTTCTCGTTTTTGCGATCGTTGAAGGAAGGGAAAAGGTAAGTGAGGACTATTATCCCGCGATGTTGAAGTGGAGAAAGGCGGCGCGCGGCGGCGCGGACGGGGGCACTGCTTGAGCGATGACGAAATCGATTTAGGGATGGATCAGCCGATCACGCGCCGTGATTTTCTCAATGGCGTGGCAGTTGGCGTCGGCGGACTCCTGGCCGGCGGGCTGCTGCCGAGATTGAGCTGGGCGCTCGACACCGCGATGGGATTTCCCCAAGACGGCGCGGGATATTATCCTCCAGCGTTGACCGGCATGCGCGGCAGCCATCCCGGGGCGTTCGAGAAGGCCCACGCTTTGCGCGACGACGAGTTTTGGGAAAAAGCGGGGCGGACGATCAATACGCGCGAGTCCTACGATTTGATCGTCGTGGGCGGAGGCATTAGCGGCTTGTCCGCCGCGTATTTTTATCGCCAAGCGGTCGGAAAAAATGCCCGCATCTTGATTCTCGACAATCATGACGATTTCGGCGGCCATGCCAAGCGCAACGAGTTTCATTCTCAGGGAAAGTTCCTATTGGCCAACGGGGGAACCGACTCCATCGAGTCGCCTTTCCCGTACAGCAAGGAAGCGCGCCGACTGATGGAGGAATTAAAGATTGATCCACCTGCCCTCGAGGCCAAATGCGCCGACCATAAGGCGCATCAAGGACTGGGACGCGCTTATTTCTTCGACAAGGAGACTTTCGGCGCCGACCACCTGACGGATGGTGCGCCTTCGCGAGAGGATACCGGCGACATGACGAAGGCGTGGCGGGAGTTCCTCGCGAAGACGCCGCTGTCAAAAAACGCCAAGCGCGACATCCTGCGCATACAGACGGAGAATGTCGACTACCTAAAAGGATTATCCCAGGAGCAGAAGAAAGACAAGCTTGCCCACATAAGCTATACGGACTTCCTGCTCAAGGTGGTCAACGCGCATCCCGACGTCGTCAAATTTTTCCAAACCAAAACCCACAGCCTTTACGGCATCGGAATCGATGCGGTTCCTGCGCTGGATTGCTGGGCGCTGCGTTTTCCCGGTTTCTCCGGCCTCAAGTTGGACCGCGTGCCGTCGAAAGACCTAAGTTTTACCGCGGCCGGCGAGGTCGCGGAGAAAGACGAGTATTTTTTCCACTATCCCGACGGTAACGCCTCGATCGCGCGGCTCCTGGTGCGCTCGCTCGTTCCGGAAGCGATCAAGGGAGAAACCGCGGAAGACGTCGTCATGGCGAAAACCGCCTATGACCGCCTCGATAGGAAAGACTCGCGCGTCCGCATTCGGCTGGGAAGCACGGCGGTGCGGGTTCGGCACGTTGGCGAGCCGAGTCGCGCCAAAGAGGTTGAAGTCGTCTACGGCCGCAACGACCGCGTCTACCGCGCCACGGCCAAGTCCGTCGTCATGGCGTCGTGGAATATGGTCATACCGTACGTTTGCCCGGAGCTTCCCGCCGAACAGAAAGAAGCCTTGAAATACGGCGCGAAAGTTCCTCTCGTCTACACCGTCGTCGCCATCAAAAATTGG
>JANPGH010000132.1:0-23992 GCA_031423795.1 Elusimicrobiota bacterium
CTCGGACCAGGAGTTTGCTTACAGCTTCCTCCAGACCCCGCCTCGCGACGGCGGCCCTTGCTGTTCGGCTAACGGTTCCCCTCATCAGGGTCCGTAGAGGACTTACACCTCCGAGTAAGTGCGCCCTGCCGGGCGCACCAAACAAAACAGCCGGACCTTTCGAGGTCCGGCTGTTAACTTTTAACGTCAGAGGCGATCAGTTGTTTACCGTAATGTCGTTGCGAACGGCCCAAACCCCGTCGACTCGCCACGCTTTCCAGGACGCCATTGCGCTGTTGGGCAGAGTGTCGACCTTGCCGTTCAACGAGACTACGCCGTCGTGCACCTGCACGCCAACGGAACGCAGATGTTTGTCCTTTTTAAGCTCTCTGGAGACACGATGGGTGAGGACTTCATCCTTTTCCGCGACGGCCGCGCGGGCGGCGCGCGGAACGACCTGCAGCTCGTTTTTGACGCTGGACGCTCCGTCAACCGACTTGGCGAGTTCTGCGGCGGCGGCTTTCGCTTCGTCCGAATCGACCTTACCACGAAGCATTACGACACCGGACTTGGTTTCAACGTTGATTTCCCGTCCCCTAACGCGCTGATCGGCAAAAAGGGCGATTTTGGTCTTCGCGGTCACCCACGAGTCGCCCATCTGCGGCTTCTTGCTTTCTGCTTGAGCGAAACTCGCCGCGCACAAGACAATAAGACACATTATTTTAGGTCCATTCTTTTTCATTTTTTCTCCAATTTTGTAGGTTTTTATGAGATTTTATTCTGCCGAAAAATGGCGCGTGCCGGAAAGGACGGACGCTCCGTTTTCCGATATGGTTCGCGCTGCCACTACGTGCTCGCCGGACGAATAGTCGCTCCAGTCGTGCCACCAAAGGCCGAGCGCTTCCCGGCACGGCACCCATTCGCCGCGGTCAATGGAGACCTCCACGCCCTGAGTTCCCGGCGTTGCCGCGATCTGCAAGGTGTAAGAGGGCTGAGCGATTACTTCGCCTTCTGTAGGGTATTCCACCCGTAAAGGGGATAGTCTATGGTTGGGCTTCGGCGCCTGAATACGACCGGGTCTTTGCCCGTCAAGCATCAGCGAAGATTCTCTGTCCTGTCGTGTCATTTTAATCTCCTCTACATTTAGTCTCGACCGCTCGGAGCTCCCGGACATTCGCGTCCGGGAACTCCGAAGGTCGTGACAAGTTTGATTAGGCGGGCGTCGTCTGAGGCTGCGGATCTACTGGCAACTTGGCCTGCGTCCATTCCTTAATGCCGCCCTCATAAGCCCGAACCTTAAAACCCTTCTTCGCCAACAGCTCGGCGGCCTTGCGCGACTTATCGCACGTGGTCGACGCGCAGTAGGTCACGACTTCCTCGGACTTGTCGAGCTCCGAAATGCGCTCTTCAAGCTCGTCGAACGGGATCTGCATTGAGCCCTTGATCATCCCGAGGTTATAGAACTCCGGGTCAAGAACATTGATCAGCTGGAATGATTCGCTTTCCGTGATCTTTCCCTTGAGCTCGTCCTTGCTAATGACGTTCCCTTTCTGTGTTGTGTCGCTCGACGTCTTATCTGTCGACCGAGCTTCATTTAGCATCTTTTCCGTGGACGACTTGTCTTTCGACGTCCTCTCGTTCGACGGTTTCTCGCTTGACTGGCGCTCATTGGAAGTCTGCTCGTTGGACTGCCGGTCCTTCGAAGGCCGTTCGTTCGACTGACGATCATTTGACTGTCGGTCGTTGGAAGATCGCTCATTTGACTGGCGATCATTCGACGGCCGTTCGTTCGACTGACGCTCGTTCGACGGGCGCTCAGTGGTCTGGCGCTCGTTCGACTGGCGCTCATGCTGGGGTTTATCACTTGAATTCTTATCCGTCGATTTCTTTTCCATTTGTTTCTCCTGGGTCTTGCGTCCCTCAACCCTGGGGCCATCCTACTCCAAGCGTGGATAGGCGACAATGCGGACTTATACCAACGGGAAGCCGTAGGATACCCGATCCCATAGTTGCTGACATCACTGACAAAATGTCCCTGGAGGCCTGACGCCGATCCCCTTATACTGGCAACAAGGAACCATGTATATGACGAGCCCACGCACGCAAGTGATGATCGTAGACGACGAGGACGACATGCGCACCGTCTTGAGCGGTGTGCTCCGACGGGCGAAGTACGAAGTCGTCGCCGTCAACAACGGACGCGAGGCGCTGGGACGCATCGCCCGCCGTCGGCCGGACCTCGTCTTGCTCGACGTGGAAATGCCCCTGATGAACGGATGGCAGGTACTGACCAAGATAAAATCGGATGTGCTGATGCGACATCTTCCGGTATTGATGCTCACTTGCAAAGCCACTATCCCCAGCAAAGTCCAAGGCTTGAACCTCGGGGCCAACGATTACATCACCAAACCCTTTGACCCGCGCGAATTATTGGCCCGCGTCAAAGGGGCGTTCCAAACCGTGCGCACGGACGTCGAGGCCAATCCGCTGAGCCTACTCCCCGGAAACCATTCGATCGAACGCGAACTTGAGAAAAGGATGCGCTCCGCTGAAAAATTCGCCGTGCTTTATGCCGATCTCAACAATTTCAAGGCGCTGAACGACCGCTACGGCTTCGACCGCGGCGACAAGGTCATACGCCGGGTCGCGGATATGCTCACCGCGGCGCGACAGCCCGGCGATTTCGTCGGACATGTCGGCGGCGATGACTTCATTATCGTCACGACGCCGAAGCGGTCCGAGGAAATGTGCCGCAAGATCATCGCTGATTTAAGCGCTTTCGCACCGAACTTATACGACCCCGCGGACCGGCGCAACGGCGGGATCGAAGTGTGTGACCGCTCGGGACGCAAAATGCGCTTTCCTTTCGTCGGCATCGCCATCGGCGGTGTCACAAATCTTCAGCAACCGCTGACGTCGATCGGCCAGATTAGCGCGTTGGGTGCTGAGATGAAAAAATTCGCCAAAAGAGATCCGAAAGGATACGCGTTTGATCAGCGAATTAATGTTAAATAATCTCCACTATGAGTTCCTTCGCCGACGAAGACATCATTGATATCTTGCTGGTTGAAGACGAACCCGACGATGTCCGCTTAACCAAAGAGGCGTTGAAAGACGGGCAGATCCGCAACGAGCTTCATGTCGTGACCGACGGCGTCGAGGCTATGGATTACGTGCGCCAAAAAGGGCGCTACGCTTCGGTCAGACGCCCGGACTTGATCCTGCTCGACCTTAACATGCCCCGGAAAAACGGCTTCGAGGTCCTGCGGGAGGTCAAGACCGACCCAAAACTCAAGCTGATCCCCATCGTGATCCTGAGTACCTCCGCGGCAGACGAAGACGTAGCCAAGACTTACGGCCTCAACGCGAACTGCTATATCAGCAAGCCGGTGGACTTGGACCAATTCTTTCGGGTGATCAAGGGGATCGAGGACTTCTGGCTGACGATCGTCAAACTCCCGCCGGCAGGGTGAAGCGGAAAGTGGATCCCGCCCCGGGCTCGGATTCCACCCACAGGCGTCCGCCATGATGTTCGACGATTTTTTTGCAAATCGCCAGGCCAATTCCCGTCCCCGGATAATCTTTGCGCGAATGCAGGCGCTGGAAGATGATGAAAACCTTCTCGTAATATTGGGGATCGATGCCGATGCCGTTGTCTTGAACGGAGATCTCCCAAACGGCCTTGCGCCGCCTCGCCCAGACCCGAATTCGCGGATGTTCCTTGCCTCGATACTTAATGGCATTGCCGATGAGGTTCTGCATCAATTGTCCCATACGCAGGGGGATGGCCATCACCGTCGGCAGTCCCTCGGAAACGACGATGGCGGCCGACTCCCGAATGGGCTCCTTTAGAATTTCTAATGTGTTCCTGAAGACGGCCTCCAAGTCGCAGCGCTCCTTTACCGTATCCGTTCTCCCGATCTTGGAGAAGGCGAGAAGGTCGTGGATCAGGATCTGCATGCGCTCAGCACCGCCCACTGCGGCGTTGATAAACTCGTCGGCCTCGGCGTCGAGCTTGCCTTGGTAGCGGCGCTTGAGCAACATCACGAAGCTGGCCACTGTGCGTAAGGGCGCTTGCAAATCGTGCGAGGCTACGAACGCGAACTGCTCGAGCTCTGCGTTGGAAATGCGCAGTTTCTCGGCCATGCCGGCCTCGCCAACCAACTTACGCAAGCGCTCGGTCATGTCGCGGATCAATATCAGGCCAATCACCAGGACGAGAGCGAGTAAAGCCACGCTTCCCACCGTGCCGTCCAAGATCGTGGCGCGCATCTCGGCGTCGATGCGCTGCGTCGACATCCAAACGCGCACCCTACCGATGTCCTGGATCGTAAAAGCCGGGATATCGTCATATTCGGCGGGGGCGCTAACGCTTATTTCTACTTCGATGCTGCGGCCGCCGAGCGCGGGCGACCGGGTATAACTGACGTGCAGAGGGCCGTTTTTTTCGGCCACCTCGATGGCGACCACGTCCACGTCCTGCTCGTAGTAAGTCAGTAAACGCTTGAGCGCCGCCTCGTCGCGCAGGCTCAGGGGGACGAACGCGGCATGGGCGGCGGTCCGGGCGAGGGCTCGGCCTTGAGCGGTCAACGACGCATTGAGGATACGCCGCATGTTCGTGATGGACCCATACGTCAGGAATCCCCAAACACTGCAGACCGATAACGAGAATATGAGCAGCAGGTTCTTGGCGAAAGTAACCCACTTGACCACATCCGGCTGGGAAGCGTCGTAACCGAGAAACCGGATCAGCAGCCGATTGATCGGGGAGCGAACCAGCGGCGCAGCGGTTACCGTAGAGGCTGCCATGGCAAGCCTCTCGGCAGCTTCAAACCGAGGCTTTTCAACGTGTGCTCGTTGTATAAAAGGACGCCGCCCGTGGCCGTCTCCAACTGATTCTCGGGAAAGTGGAGGTCCGCCGCCAAGATCGCGTTCAATGCATCGGCGGATTGGATCGCCAGCTTGTCGCTGTCGCTTTTCGAAGAGAACAGCGCTCCTCGCTCCACCCCCCATTGACTGGCAGTGATGACCGGCACCTTGTGGGCGAAAGACTTTTCCATAAGGAACTGGAAGCCCGCGCCCCGCGCCAACATAGGATCTCCCAATATCCAGACGGCATTCGTCTTTTTAAAGAGGTTCTCCAGGTTTAAGACAATGTCGGACACCGCATCGATCTTGGCTTCAACCAACGTGATCCCCTTTGCAACGGCCTGCAAGGCGATTCGTTCGGCCAATCCGCTATAGGCTGGCGTATAGGCCATACCGACGCGCTTAAACTTGAAGGCGGATGCGGCCTGCAGGATTGTGCCCGGGTCGAAGGTCAGTATGCCGGCGATCTGAGGCCTCTCCAACACGTGTCCTTCCAACACGGTGGTTCCGATGAAAAAAATCGGCGTTTCGGGAAATTCGTGGGCCACGAAACGCGTCGCCGTTTCGCCTATGGGCACCAACAGGTCGGCGTGCGCCAGCTTAGATAAGAATTTCCCCTTTTCGATCGGGTCGGCCACGTTTGCGCGGCTTAGTTGATAGACGACGGCGGGCTGTTCCGACGAAGCCAAACGCTGGAGCGCCTCGACCAACACGGTGTTCTGCGTCGATACCGAATCGACGACAATATCGAAGCGCACCGCCCACGCGGGCGCGGCGGCCAACGATATTGCCAGGGCCAGCGGACCAAAAGGCCGCCAGCCCCAGCGCTTAAAAGGACACGACAAGGCCCAACACCGCACTATAAAGCTCCAGTTTCAACTTGCCGGCTCCGTAAATCGGGAGGATGTAGTTTAGATAGCTTGCTTCCAGTTTTATCCGGACGGACTCCATCGCCTGGAGTGTTAGGCCGGCGCGATAACCAGCCATTTTCTCTTGGTCACCGCGGCGCTCCTTTCCGTGCGATACCGTGTACTCGGCGGCGACGAACGGCGAGAGTGGCATTTCTCGTATCTTCCACAGCGGATAGGACATAACCAGAAAGCCACCGTCCGTCATCCAGTGCTTTTCGCCCACCGCCGCCGCAAAGCCGGAGTCTTCCTCGACATCCATGTGCAGGTATTCGGCGACGACGTCCAGACGCGAAAGATTTCCGTGAAAATGCGTGTTTATCAGTTGGAGGAAGTGCTTGCCAGAGCCGTCCCAAGCTCCGCGATAATAGGAAGCGCCGGTTTCCATGTCTTTTCCCGCCAGTTCGGCGAAATTGATCCGCCCGCCGAAGGCGACATCGCCGTTGTTGTTGGTGGCTCCGACGTTATTGGACAAGATCAGGCCTCCAGGCAAGGTCGGAGAACGGAACTGGTTGGGATTAGAAGGCGTGGCACCGTAGCCATTGACCCCGTAAAAGTCCACCTCGATTCGTGACCAAGTGGTCTGGAAACGCTTCTGGACGTCCGCCCCAAGGTGGGCGATCGGCAGGCCCAAGATGGTCCTTTGAAAAAGCGGCGCAGTGAGCTCTATGCGCTGAAAAGGATAAAAGCGCTTATGGTTGTAAAAACCGAACGGTAGAAGTATCTTGCCGACCCGGCCGGTCACGTCTTCCCGCGGCCGATATTCCAAGTAAGCATACTGGAGGCGCGTCTCGCCGGTCGTGTTCCCAATTTGGCGGTAAGTGAAGTCAACGAGAAAATCCATGTCTTCCCGCAAGTTGGTCGTCGCGAAAAGCCCCAGGCTCTCTATATTGAAACCGCGCGTATGAGCATCACGGATTCCTGGTAAACCGAGGGCCGACAGCGCTGCCGGATCGCCAAATATCTTGTACTGAGAATGCGCTGTCATCTGTATATTGCCGTAACCCGTGAAGACTACCTTGGCCACGGCCGGGGTGCGCAAACCAGCCAGGACCGCCAGCGCGCAGAGGATGATAAGTTTTGATCTCATGAGGGACTGCCTCCGTGTTTTTTTAACTCTTTAGCGCGAAATCCACGGGGTTGGCGAATAACCCGATTATCGCATTAGACTAAAAGAACTCAATAAACTCAACTCTTTTGCCTCTTAACCGTCTTACTGACATTGCTGACAAACTCCCCCTGGGAATATTCGCGTGGCGCGTTTACAATAAATTGGATGCGCATCCACGTAAACTCCGACTCCATTCAGAAGCATCTCGAGCGGGCGATCGAAATAACGATAGTGGCCGCTATTTATTACGCGGCGGCCAGGCTCGGGCTGCTTCTGGCCTTTGAAAAAACCAACGCGTCTCCCATCTGGCCGCCGTCGGGCATCGCGTTTGCGGCCGTCATCCTCCGCGGCCCGCGCATCTGGCCCGGCATACTGCTTGGCGCCTTCTTAGCTAACTTGACGGTGTTCCTTCATAACCAAGTTGGCTCAACCTGGGTCGTATTCGCTGTCTCACTTTTGATCGCCGCCGGCAATACTGCGGAAGCTTTGGTCGGTGGATTTCTGATCCGCCACCGCAATAACCATCCCGAAGTCATCTTGGACCGCGCGCATGACGTTTTCAAATTCGTGATCGTCGCCCTTTTAATGTGCATGACCAGCGCCAGCGTCGCTGCGACCACGCTCTGCGCGTCGGGACTGAACTTCTGGAGCATGTACCCTAAAATCTGGTTTACCTGGTGGCTGGGCGACACTGCAAGCGTTCTCGTCATCGCCCCGCTCATCCTGACATGGAACCGCCTGCCGCGACCGCGACTGGATGTGGCGCGAATTTCCGAGGCGACGATCTCCCTAATATTGGTCGGCGCGATTGGTTGGGTAAGTTTCGGGCTATGGCCGTTTGCGCAGGCGACCCACTACCCGCTTGTCTCCCTCATCATTCCATTGCTCCTATGGCCGACATTCCGATTTGGCCAGCGCGGAGCGGTCGCGGCACTCTTCCTCATCGCGGTAATCGCCATCGGAAAGACTCTTCACGGCGACGGGCCGTTCGTACAAAAGACGCTCCATCAATCGCTGTTGCTGCTGGTTGGATTCATCGCAGTCGTGACCACGACGGTGCTCGCCATCGCCGCCGTGCTGACCGAACGCGAAGAGGCAGAAGCGAGCCTTAAAAAGACCCAGGAAAAGCTGGAGGCTCGAGTTCAAGAGCAGACGGCGGATTTGCGGCGCACCACCGATATCCTGCGCAAAAAATCGGAGGATCTCTCGCGGTCCAATTCCGAACTCAATCAATTCGCCTTTGTCGCTTCCCACGACCTGCAGGCACCGCTGCGCAAGATCATCTCCTTCGGCAATCTCCTACGTGATCACGTTGCGGGGGTGCTCGACCCGGAAGCGCAAGACTACCTACACCGCATGCGCCGGTCCGCCGAAAGGATGGAGAAGCTCATCCAAGACCTTCTCGCCTTGGCTCAGGTGACCACTAAAGCCAAGCCCCACGAAAAGATCGATTTGGCCGTTACGGCTCAAGAAGTCATATCGGACTTGGAAGCGATGGTTACCCAATTGGGCGCCCACATCAAAGTGGGCTTTTTGCCGCAGCTCAACGGCGATCCGCTGCAAATGCGCCAGCTTCTGCAGAACCTAATCGCCAACGCCCTCAAGTTTCATAAAAAAGAGGAGCCGCCGCGAGTTATAATCTGCGGGAGATACCTGAACAATGGTTTCTGCGAGATCACCGTGGAAGACAATGGCATTGGTTTCGAGGAGCAATACTTGGACAAAATACTTAAGCCCTTCCAACGTCTACACAGTTGGTCGGAATATGAGGGCAGCGGCATAGGACTGACGATCTGCGACAAGATCGTCTTGCGCCACGGCGGGACGATTTCCGCCAAAAGCTCGCTCGGCAAAGGTTCCCGTTTCATCATTACGCTCCCGACGCCGTATGAAGGTGTCTCAAGTCGGGCGGAGGCTGTCGTATGAACCAGCGCATTCAAGTCCTGATGATCGAAGACGATCCCGATTATGTCCTGTTGATGACTACGCATTTGGCCGAGGTCTCAGGCGCCTCGCTCAACTTCGTATTGGAATCCGCCGACAAGCTAAAGTCAGGGCTTGACCTATTAGCGCAAAAAGATTTTGACGTCGTGCTGCTGGACCTGATGCTCCCGGATAGCCAAGGCCTCGAAACTTTGGCGAAAGTACGGCCCCATGCCCGCGGAATACCCATCGTGGTGATGACCAACCTCGACGGAGAAGAAACTGGCTTTGACGCCGTGGCCAACGGTGCTCAGGATTTCCTAAATAAAGGGAAGCTGGACCCGCGCTTGATCAAGCGCACCATCGGTTATGCCGTGGAACGCAGCTATTGGATCTCCCAATTGGAGAACATCATCGGGAATTGCCCCGACGGCATGGTGATCATCGATACGGCAGGCATCGTCCGTTACATCAATTCCGCCGGGGAGGACATTTTCGGAAAAAAAGCGGGAGAGATGTTAGGGCAGCCCTTCGGCTTCCCCGTCCAGCACAAGAAGACCTCAGAGCTGCACGTGACCGACGCCGACGGCACGGAGAAGGTCTTGGACATGCGCGTGACGGAAGTCGAGTGGAGGAGATACAAGGCCTTGCTCGCCTCCGTTCGAGATATAACTGAGCTGAAAAAGATCGAGCAAATGCGCGCTGCGATCAAGGAGCAACGCCGCCTCGACGAACTAAAAGAAAAGTTCCTGAACACGGTGTCGCATGAGCTGCGGACTCCGCTGACGATTGTCAAAGCCGCCGTGGCCAACCTTCGCGACGGCCTGGCCGGAACCATGTCCGAAGCCCAGGAACAGATGGTCGCGCTGACTACCCGGAATGTCGATCGGCTCACTCGAATCATTAATAATCTTCTCGACATCTCCCGCTTGGAGTCGGGCCAGGCCCAAGTCAACTCTCTGCCCGTAGACATTCTAAAATTGGTCACGGAAACGGTCCAAGGGGTCCGCATCACCGACCGGGAACAAAAGGTTACTCTTGAATTGGATCTGCCGGCCGAATTGCCTTTCGCCCTGGCTGACCCGGATATGGTTACCCAAGTCCTGCTGAATTTACTGGACAATGCGATGCGCTTCGCCAAGTCGCACGTGATTCTTCGTGCCCAGGCCGTCGAACCGGGAGAAGTCCAGGTCAGCGTGATCGACGACGGTCCCGGAATTCCGGCAGACAAGGTTGGCGACCTGTTCAATAAATTCGTCCAAGTGAATCGCCCCGCCGGCGGTTCGGGCTATAAGGGGACGGGGTTGGGGCTGGCCATATGCCAGGAAAGCCTGAAGATGAACAAGGGCCGTATCTGGGTTGAGAGCGCCCTTGACCAACAGACTCAATTCCACTTTGTACTGCCGCAGGACCTCTCGGGCGCGCCGGACCGGGAAGTTCAGCACGCGGGTTCCGTAAAGGAAAAAAATCCCGGTCGTTGACATGGCTCGAATCCTGAGCATCGAAGATGATCCCGACCTCCAGCATCTTATTTCCATCACTTTTCGCAACGAAGACTACGACGTTCATTACGCGTTCACGGGCAAGGAGGGATACGAACGCGTGCTGTCCTTGCACCCGGACCTCATTCTCCTCGACATGATGCTGCCGGTGCTCAGCGGCGTGGAAGTCATCAACCTCATCAAGCAGCACAAAAAGGCCAAGGAAATCCCGATCATCGTATTAACCGATTACCCTGGGGACGCCAATTTCGTGGAAAGTTTGATCAAGTCCCTAGGGATCGTGGAATATCTCCGTAAACCCGTTCAGATGAAAGAACTTTTAGGCTTGGTCCGACGCATACTGGGCAAGCACAGATCGCGCGCTTCCTCTAACCTTCAACTTAGCAAGGGGGCCGTGCGCATCGACCCCAAGTTCAGGTCGGTGTGGATCAACGACAAACTGGTCGCAACCTTGCCGCCCAAGCGATTCGAAATCCTGTTTAACCTGGTGCAGCATAAAGGGGAAGTCCTCTGGAAAGAACTGGTCGAGAAGATATGGGGAAGCGAAGGGACTAAAAACGACCTCGAAAAGGCCGTTCAACGTCTTCGGGAAGATCTTGGCGCGGGCGAGAATTACCGAGTAAAAACGACCCCGAACGGTTACGCGCTGACTGACTGAATCCGCCCTGGACAAGGACGCGAATATAGATTACAATAACTAGCATTGTTCCGAAAAACTAGGATAACGCGCGGCGCATCGGCGCTCCTTTCGCGGCGCTTAATTCCCACTTAAGACTGCTCCAAACCCGTCAAAAAAGATCGGGCTCTCCTAACTTGGTTTGGGGCGGCCCAAAAACTTTAGTAGAATCACCCTCGACAAACCAATTGCGGTGCGATACCCAAGCGGTCCAAGGGGATGGTCTGCAAAACCATTATTCGCGGGTTCGAATCCCGCTCGCACCTCCACTTTTAACGACTCAGGCGAGCTTCAGGATCGGATAGTCCGGCGCGACCAAAGCCACGCCGGCAGAAAAAAGAGTCCTATCAAACCCGCCGCGCCTATTGCGCGCCACGGCATTGGCGTCGCCCCGATAGGACCCCCCTCGAGGAAGGTATAAACAGGCGAGAATAGGCGCAAGCTCCAAACGGCCGCCTCCTGTTCGCGCAAGGTCGCGAAGTTTCCCGGCCAATGGAAATAGGCTCCAAACGCGTGCACCAGGACACCGTAAGAAAAAATGGCGCACCAGGCCGCGCGCCGGGTCGATGTGGCGAGAATCTCCGCTTCGATTTCGGCGCAGCATAAGGCCAGGACCATGCAGACGACGGAAAAATAGCGGTCGCCATAGGTGTTGCCGCCGGTCCAAGACGTGCGCGTCGCAAATGCGATCCAGGTCGCGACGCATGCCGCGAAAAAATAGAACGCCCACCGTCCCGAATCCGTTCGCGCGGCTTTCCACGCGCCCCACGCTCCGAAAATCGCCGCCGGAAAGAAGAACAGCATGCCGCGAGTGGGGCTCAGCATCATCGCCGTCGCCGACCCCAGATCGGGCCAAGCGAACATTCTCGTCTGCATCTCAAAATAAGGAGGGCGCAGCGCCCCAGTGTAATACTGCCAATAGGACAGATTAAGGGCTACCGGAAGTATCGCGCCGACCGCGAAGGCGACCAGGCGCTCGCGCCGATGAACCAGCAGATAAACGACGGCGGCGGCCGCGAACAGCAGGCTGTCATCGCGACTGGCCCACGCCAACGAAAATCCGAATCCGGCGAGCGTGGACATCCCGGAGCCCTCGCTGAGCAAACCCAACAGTCCTAGAGCGACTCCAAGCTGCGCCGGCCCATGGGAATACAAGGCTTGGGAACTCACACTGAACGCATACGAAGCGAACCCATAAAGCGCCGCGCATTGAAAGGCCCATGAAGCAGAAGCGCGTCGAACGGCCGCGCGGCGCAAGACGACGACCGAGGCCGCGGTGATCAGCGCGCCGGAAATTTTCGCGAGGCTGTGCAGTAGCACGTCGTTCGGCGCGGGTCCGAAAAGCGCCGGAATCGCGTACAACGGGGCCGCGATTACACCGGGCGCCACCGGGAAGTTTGAGAGCAGCCGTCCCGAATGCTCTTGCACCATGTCGATCATCCCGGGCACCGTGGCCCAAGTCCGGAGCTCGTCAAACGCGAGGCTACCGTGGCGCCAGATCTGGTACGGAAGCATGCTGTTGGGAATGTCGTCGCCCCCGTGCCAACGAAACGAGCCCAGATAGAGCGTCAGGCACGCCCAAAAAAGGACCGCATCAGGGTGCGACTCCATCGGATTTCGGCCCTCGCGCCGCTCGTGTATCGACACGCGCGCGAGAAAAATGACCGACACGAAGAACGCCGCCGTCCACGGCGGAAGGAATTTAGGCGGTCCCCCCAGAATCAACGAGAGGACGAAAACGACTACGCTGAGGGCGGCGAGAACGTCCACTTTTCGATCTTACCGTAATTGCGCGAGCAAGGACCAGACGATTACGTCTATAATAGAGGCTCGATGACATCCTTTTCACTCGACGCAGCGCTTCCCGCGTTGCGCGTGCGCCTTGAAGCGGTGCCGGCCACCGAAAACGGCCAACCCGTGTTCTTCTTGCGTGATCTCGAGGAATTATCGGAGAAAGCCCTCGCGCTGTCGGGAGGCGGGATGATGCTCGTCTCCCTGCTAGACGGCGAGCGCACCGCGGACCAACTCCGTGCCGGTTTTAAGGAAAACACCGGGTCGGACATTGACACCGCCGTCATCCTCGACCTGGTCGGAGCACTAGACGACGCGGGCTATTTGGAAACTCCCGCCGTGCGTGAAAAACGCACCCGCCTTTTGGCCGAGTTCAAGGCCGCGCCCACAAGAGCCGCGGCTTTCGCCGGTCCGTCTTACCCGAATCAACCGACCGTCCTGGCGCGGCAACTCGACGGCTATTACGCCGCGGAGAAAGGCCCCGCCAAGATTCGCGCCGCCTCCCCCAAACGTCCCGCGCCCGTCGGCCTGGTCGCGCCGCACATCGATTTTTCCCGAGGAGGGCCGGCGTATGCCTGGGCTTATCAGGCCCTTTCCGAACGAGCCGCGCCGGACGTCATTGTCGCTCTTGGCGTCGCCCACGTTTCGCCGGACGCCCCGTGGACCTTCACCCCCAAAAAATACGAGACGCCGCTGGGTGCAATGGAGGTGGACGACGAGCTGTACCAGGAACTCGCGGGCAAGATTTGGTACGACCCGCGCGCCGATGAGTGGGTCCACAAGACTGAACACTCGCTCGAGTTCCAGGCGGTCTGGCTACGCTCGATTTGGGGCGAGAAAACGCCTCCTTGGGTGCCGATTTTGGTCTCGTCGTTCGAGCGTTTTTCGTCGAACCAGCCGCCGTCTAAAGTCCCCACGATCGACAAGGCCATCAAGGACTTCGGCGCCGTGTTGCGCGCCCAAAAAGAACGCGGCCGGAAGGTTCTGGTCCTCTGCGGAATCGATTTGGCTCACGTTGGCCCGCGCTTCGGCGACGACCTAGAGATTACCCCGGAACTTGAAAAACGCATCGAGGCCGAAGATCGTAAAACTCTCGTCGACGCGATGGCCTTGGACGCCGACGGATTTTACCGCAGCGTCGTCGAAGGCGGCCAGTGGCGCAAAGTCTGCGGCCTTTCGGCCCTGTACACCGGACTGCGGCTGATCAAGGACCTCCAGGGCGGAGACCCCGCGCCGGGCCGACTGCTCACTTACGGCCAAGCCCCGGATCCGGCGGGTGGAATCGTCTCGTTTGCGTCCGCTATCTACGACGCCACGTCCTGAGCGTTTTCATCGCCAATATCCCATCGCCAGCGCGCAGCCAAACGCCGCCCACAAGGAGCAAAGCGTCCAGGTCGCGATTTCAGCCACGCGCTCGCCGAGCATACGCGACTCGCCGACCCCCGGCTCGTTTTCTATAAATCGCGGAGCGCGCGAGCGCGCGATGAGCTTGAGTGTTCCAGCTCCGACGCCGATGGCCGCGATCAAGAACCCTGTCAATCGAGAATGGGTCGGTCCGGAAACGACGGGTTGTCCCGCCGATAAAATCCCCAAACCGGCTCCGACGATGAGGGCGCCCGCAGCCCAATAAATGAATGTTAAGGAACGTCCGTTTTGGCCCGATGATTCATCCCGTCCCGCCGCGCGCGCCCATTCGCGTCGCCAAGCAAGGTTGTCAGCAGATAGCCGCCGCGCACCGGCGATCAAAGACATACCCATCAACGCCAAAGACGCTCCACCAAACGAGGTCCATGATTGAGCAAGCGTCATGGACTGATTATAGCGAAAGGACCGCCAGAGAACCGCGTTGCGTATAGACTCACGGCGGTTGGGACTGCTAGGATAGCGAACATGGAGTCCACCCCGGACTGGTCGGTGTACATCGCGCGCTGCGCTGACGGAAGTTTATACACCGGAATCGCCAGGGACGTGCGCGCGCGACTGGCGGTGCATAATGCCGGACGCGGAGCCGCTTACACGCGCCCTCGCCGCCCGCTGCGTCTGGTTTACCGCGAGGAAGGGATGACCCGTTCGGCTGCGTTGTCGCGCGAGGCCGGCATCAAGGCGCTCGATCGCCAACGCAAGCTGTCTCTGGTCAAGACCGCACGAAAGACGCTTGCGACTGTCGCCGTCTTGCTGCTCGCCGCCGCGGCCCACGCCGTACCCACATTCGATAAAGAAGATCCCATCGTTTTCTCTTCGGCCAACCCCCAGGCGTTTACCGGATCCCTTAACCCCGGAAACTTAAAGATGTTCTTCATTCGTCCCAGCTCGGCGGGCCCGGTTGAGGTCGGTACGGCGCTTTCCGCCGATGGCGTCTCGTGGACTGAAGAAACCAGAATAGGACGTTTGTCGACGGCGACAGTGCCGTCCGTCTCCGCCAGCACGATCACGGGTTGCGGCGTGCTCCGCCTATCAGGCGGCGGTTATCGCATGCTGTATTCGATCGTGTCGACGACGGGAAACTATCGCATCCATTCCGCGACGTCGGCCGACGGCCTGGCCTGGACTAACGACTCCGGCACGCGCCTCGACAACGGCACGACCTATCTCACCTCGCCGAAACTCGTCAAATTGCTCGACTCGAGCTGGCGCATGTATTACGTCGGCAATTCGGGAGCTGGAATCAGCAATCGACGGGTTTTTAGCGTCCGCTCCACCGACGAAGGATTGACATGGAATACGCCCACAATTGTGCTCTCGACCGTGGCTTATGAAATCGGCGTAAACAAGCTCACCAACGGCAGGATTCGCCTCTTTTATTCGCAACCGCTTTCCGGCGCTTCGAGCGCCACAGTCATCCTCAGCGCCTTGTCCTCGGATTCGAGCGCGACCACGTTCTCCATTGAGAGCGGATATCGTATCTCAACAGCCGCCGCCTCCGGCACCGTGGGTTTCCCGGTCCCCGCCATCACCACCGACAGCTTCCGCTGGCGGCTGTATTACAATTTTTTCGACCCCGGGATGACTTCCACCGCTGACATTCATTCGGGGCTGACCGGAGCTCCCGCGCCGACCTCATTGTCCCCCAGTTCGGTGCTCAACGTCCAATCGACGGTGTCATTCACGGTCAGTGGCGAAATCTTTTCATTGCCCGCGCCGACGGCTTATTTGTCCATGGCGGGACAGCCCAATATTATCGCCTCGGGAATGTCGCGCACGGATGATCAGACGCTCACGATGACCTTCAATGTGTTGGACCAGGCAGTGGGTCAATGGGACCTCACGGTGACGAACGCCGACAACCGGTTGGGGACCTTGAGCCGGGCGCTGTTCATCGACTACTCAGCCGGATCGGTGGCCCTGATCAATAATCTGTTGCGTCCCCGCAACGGCGTGCCGACGTCGATCACCATTACTACGTTTGCAAACGGACATATTACGGCGAAGATCTTTTCGATGGACGGACGCCCCGTGCGCACCTTGTTTGACGCCGACCAATCGAGAGGCGTTCTCAACCTCAGCTGGGACGGTCTCTCGGCCACAGGCGGCACCGTGTCCAGCGGAGTTTATGTCCTGCGCGTTATGGGCCCAAGAGTCGACGTGAAGAATAAAATCGTCCTGATTCGATGAGAGCGACACTTTGTGTTTGCGCGATCGCGCTTGCGACCACGGCTGGCGCTTCCTCTTTTGAGGCGGGCGCTGCCATTTTGCGCCATCCTCAATCCGCACGGTCGTCAGGACTTGGCGGCATGTTGAGCGCTCAAGACCTTGGTATCGATTCGCTCGGCATCAACCCCGCGGGATCCGTTGGCGCCAAGCGCCCGGAGCTCCTGTCGACTTTCACCAGCGGAATCCTCGATGACGCCTATGGCTTCATTGGTTACGTCCACCCCTCGACGCATGGGGTGATCTCGGCGAGTGTGTCTTATTACGACGCGGGTTCCGTTGATCTCGTCGGTCCCACGGGGACGATCCAAAATGTCAGCGCCGAACGCGACTACATCGGCAGCCTCGGCTGGGCGATGCCCGTATTCGGCGGTATCACCATCGGAGGATTGGCGCGCTATTATCATTTGAACTTGGCCCAAACCGCAAGCGCGAGCGGTTATTCGGCGGATCTTGGCGCGCAATGGGCGACGCCGATCCGCGGCTTGCGCCTGGGCGCGGCACTCCAAAACATCGGCCCCGCGGTAAAATTCGAGTCGGCCTCCGATCCACTTCCTTTGACCACGCGCGCAGGTGCAGCGTGGACAATAGGCACCGAATCGAACTCTGAAAGTGTCACGCTGACGTCGACCATGCTCACCCTGGGGGCTGACGCCATTCAGACCCGGGGTGACTCCGCCGCGGCGGGGACCGCGGCCGAATTCACTTTGGGATTCGGGCCGACGATGGCGGTCAGCCTGCGCTCCGGCTACGTTTTCAACTACGCCGGCGGCCTCTCGTTTGGCGTCGGAATACGCGAAGGCCGTTTCTCCGCCGATTACGCCGTCGCCTACAAGCGCGACCTCGGCAACGCCCAAGACCTATCTTTGCGCGTCCGCTTTTAAACGGCGATGGGCAGGCGCCGCGCTCGCGAGGCCGGCAAGTGGCTGGCAGCGGCCCTCGCCATAACCATAGTTCTCACCGGCTCTTGGCTCGTTTTTCAGGCCGAACGTAAGCTTTCGATGCTGGCCCTGGGCGGATTGGGGGAAAGTTTTTCCACTCGCATCTGGTCGGCCCCATTCGTCGTCCGCGCGGGTATTAGCGGGGGAGCCGCCCCCGAACTCGCCGCGCGACTCGATCGACTGGGGTACCAACGCACCGAGAACGCTCCTGCGCGCGGCCAGTACCGCTGGTCGCCGCCGGATTTTACCGTCGACTTGAAGGGATTTCGCGCCCCGTTCCAAACGCAGTCTGAAGGCGTTTTTGTCCTCCATCAGGAAGACAACGGATGGCGAATCAACGACTCAAGCGCAAATCCCCTCATTGAAATCGCCTTCGAGCCCGAGTTAGCCGCGGAACTGTCCGGCGCGCAAAAGGTCCGGCGCGCGCCGCTCAGCTGGGAGCAAATCCCGCAGAATTTGCGCGACGCGGTCGTCTCCGCCGAGGACAAACGCTTTTGGTCGCACTGGGGAATCGATCCGCGCGCGATCGCGCGTGCGAGCTGGGCCAACCTGCGCGGCCACGACTTGCAGGGTGCCAGCACGATCACCCAGCAGCTGACGAAAAACTTGTTTTTATCGCCGCGGCGGACTTTCGTGCGCAAAATTGAGGAAGCAGCGTTAGCCGTGTATTTAAGCTGGCGGCTCGACAAAAAACGCGTCTTGACCCTTTATTTGAATCACATTTACCTTGGCCAGGATGGCGCTGCCAGCGTGATGGGAATGCGCGCCGCCTCGCGCTACTACTTCAATAAGGAAACCGAAGACCTCAGCCTCCCCGAAGCCGCGGTACTAGCGGGACTCATCCGCGGACCGGGCTACTTCAGCCCCTTTCACGATTTGGCTGCCTGCCGCTTGCGACGTGACCAGGTTCTTCAACGCATGAAGGAGGACGGCGCCATCTCCGAATCGGAGTTATTAACTGCACTGGCTGCGCCAGTGCAGGCGGTGCATGGGATCGCCACCGATGAAAAACGCGACAACGCATACTACATCGCCGAAGTCGTCCGGGAATTGGTGCCGCGATACGACGGAGCCGCCCTTGCGCGCAACGGCCTCTCCATCTACACGACCATGGACCCGGTGCTACAGTCCCTCGCGCAGGGCACGATTCGCCGCGCCCGCCATCAAGCCGCTCTCGTCTGCCTCGATCCGCACACCGGCGATATCTTGGCCCTCTCCGGAGGCCGGGATTTTTCCCTGAGCCAATTCAACCGAGCGACGCAGGCCCTGCGCCAGCCCGGCTCTGCTTTCAAGCCTTTCGTGTACGCCGCAGCACTCAAGATCGGCCTGACTCCGGCCACACTGCTGCGCGACAAACCCAAGACCTACCGTTCGGCGGGGCGGGATTGGTCTCCGAACAATTATGACGGCATTTACTATTCCACAGCCACCATGCGCGATGCTCTTGCGCATTCGCTTAACGCCGCGACACTTGACCTGGCGGAGCGCGTCGGCGTCAAGCGCGTGCAAGAACTGGCGCGCTCGGCTGGCGTAACCAGTCCGCTGCGTAACGACTTGGGGTTAGCACTCGGCGGATCTGAAGTCGGCCTTCTTGAACTCGCCAGCGCGTATGAGCCATTTGCGGCCGCAGGGCGGCGCGCCAGTCCGCGCCTCGTGGTCGCCGTACTCGACGCCGACGGGGTCCTCCTTGAGTCCACTCCGCCCGACTCTGTTCCTGTGCTCGACCCGGCCGTCGCCTACCTGACCACCTCCATGATGGAAAGCGTCGTGAAGGAAGGCAGCGGACGCGGACTCGCAACGATGGGATTCATTGCGCCGGCCGCCGGTAAAACCGGAACGACCAATGATGGCCGCGACGCCTGGTTCGTCGGCTATACGCCAGCGCTCCTCACCGGGGTCTGGACCGGTGCCGACGACAACCGCCCGCTCAAACTCACCGGGGCCAAGGACGCATTACCGCTTTGGGCCTCTTTCATGCTGCAAGCCGACGCGATGCGACCCGGCGGCGACTTCGACCGGCCGGACGGCCTCGTGGAATCAAGAATCTGCGCCGATTCGGGAATGCGCGCGGTGTCGGGCTGCCCGCACAAACATGACGAATTTTTCATTTCCGGAACCGAGCCGCTGCGCGAATGCGTGATGCATCGCGCCGGACTGATGGGATGGTTTCAGCGCTTGACCGGCCAATCTGGACTGATCCAGGGGCTACTCAAAAAATAATCCTCATGGAGGCGCAATGACTTCCGGAACCGTAACGGTAAAGCAAAATGGGAAAGCCTTGGTATATCTCTACAGCCACATGGACTCCTACCCAAAGGGGCTCGGCAAGGACTTAGCCAAGTTCATTTCTCACGGAGTGTTCGTCAACGGGATCGGTCTCGATAAGCCGGGGCAGACGCAATTCAACGGCGCCGGCTGTTTTGCCGCGGCCTTGGTCAAGAAGTTGAAACGCGGGCCCGGCGACGTTTATTTAGCCCCTCAATTCTGGAGCGAGAAGTTCGACTACACGATCGACATCCAAGAGCGGCCCCGCAAGAAATCCGTCGTCACCCTCAGCGCAAAAGAAGGAGACCGGTTGTTGTTCAAGGGAAAAGCCGCCGATTTCCTGAAATGGCTGAAGACTCCCGCCGCTAAGGAATTTTAGGAGCCGCGACGGACGCCAAGGCGAAGGCGCGCGCCGTGACGAAAGTGCACTGGGAGCGGTAAATTCCCAGGATGCTGAAATATTCGACGTCGGAGATCACGTCATAGATCCCCGTCACGTCGGGATGGGCCGCCTTGATGTCGGCCAGGGCCTTGCTGTAGCCGCCGTCGCCGAAATTGCCGCTGACGCTGGTCGATCTTATATCCGCTGAAAGCGGAACGGCCAGCCCGCGCTGACAAGACCTTCCGACCACGACCCCGAGTTTGCGCGCGCTTTCTGGCACGTCGCGGGGCGTCATCGCCGGAAACGACATCGGCGCGGTGGTGTTGTAGTACAGCACGAGGCCGCTGGTGCTCATCAGGCCGGGAGCGGCGTCGTCCTCGTCGCCCTCGCCGATCGCTACGCACGGGGCCGCGAGCAGCGCGGCCAGCGCGATGACAAGGATCAACTTCACGGTTTGGCGACCTTTCCGGACAAGACGGTGCAAACCTTCGTGTAAAGCCCCAGGATGTAAGAATTAACCTTCATGTCCGCTCGGACATCGTAAAGAATCCCGTCCTGCGTGCCGAGCGCGTCCTTGACCGCCCCGGCATAGGAACTGTCCCCCCAGGCGACCAGGTAAAGGGCGGATCGGGAGCAGGATAGGCCGTGGACGGTCGGGTCCGTGGGCGAAGCCTTGACCTCGGCCGGAGTCGCCGAACGATAACCGCGCGGCAATTTCACGTCCGTGTAAATTAGGCCGCAGGCGGAAGACGCGACGCACAGCAGTGTCAGGCCGAAAAATCGAAATATATTCATGCCGGTAGGATAGCGCGACTGGCTTCCCCAGTCAATGGTAGAATCACCTTTATGACGTCCCATTCACATCATCATGAACAGCATTTCCGGTCCAGCGACATGGTCCGCGACATCGTCATCGGTATGACCGACGGCCTAACGGTGCCTTTCGCGCTGGCCGCGGGATTGACCGGGGCGGTGGCGTCTTCGAAAATTGTCGTGACGGCGGGGCTGGCCGAAATCGCCGCCGGGGCGATCGCGATGGGCCTGGGAGGGTACCTCGCCGCGCGGTCTGACGCCGAGCATTATGCCACCGAGGCGCGACGTGAGCACGAAGAAATCGTCGAGAAGCCTCATGCGGAACGTGCCGAGGTCGCCGCGGTCTTTAAGCATTACGGCCTGACCGACGAGCAGATCGCCCCCGTGCTGTCAAATTTCGAGAAAAATGAAGTCGCCTGGGTGGATTTCATGATGCGTTTCGAGCTGGGCCTCGAACGTCCGGATCCGCGCCGGGCCCTGCAAGCCGCCGCGACGATCGGCGGCTCCTATGTCGTCGGCGGCCTGGTTCCCCTTTCCGCCTATTTCTTTTTTTCTCAGGCAAGCCGGGCCTTGCCCTGGTCGATCCTCGCAACGATGACCGCATTGGCCGTTTTCGGCTTTATTAAGGGACGGCTGACCTCCGGCAAGCCGACGCGTTCGGCCCTGCAAACACTTCTAATCGGGGCGATCGCGGCCGCGGCCGCTTTTGCGATTGCGCGGCTGTTCTCCTAGATTGTGAACGCGCTCCTTGGATTTCTGTTGCGATTCCCAATCCACGGTCTGGGATTGCTCGTGACTTTCCTGCCGCGGAGTTGGGAAATGGCCCTCGGCCGTGCCGGCGGGCGCTTGGCCCGGCACGTCGACCGCAAGCGCGCCCGGATCGCCTTAGAAAATATCCAGCGCTGCCTTCCCGAGCTGGGCACCGAGGGATGGGACGATCTGTGCAAGCGCAACTTCGAGCACTACGGTATCATGGTCTTGGAGCTGTCCCACATGTTTTCACCGATTCCCGGGCATTGGCGCGCCTACGTCGAGCGCACTGTTCGCGTCGCAGGTCTCGAGCGGTGGGAAGCGGCCCATGCGCGCGGAAAAGGCGAAATTTATCTCTCCAGCCATATTGCCAATTGGGAATTCGCCGCCGCGATCGGCTCGATCAACGGCATGCAAGTGATGATCGTTACGCGCCACCTAAAACCTGAATGGCTGCACCTCTGGATGGAGCGCGTGCGTCTGACGACCGGGGTCGTCGCCGCCTACCAGCCGCGTACCATGCCCGCCGTGATGCGGCACATCCGCGACGGCAAAGGCGTGGTTTTCGTCTTGGACCAGTACATGCCTCCTCCCATGGGATCGCCTCTGCGTTATTTCGGGGTGATGGTCGATACCCTTTCGGGGCTCCCCGCGCTAGCCCGGCGCACGGAGGCGGCACTACTGCCGGTCAGCATGCGGCGCGATCAAGACGGGATCGTCACGGTCACCATCGAGCCTGAATTCATCCTTTCGGATAGCGACGCCAATGACAGCCAACGCATGGCTACCTATATGGAGAATTGGATGCGCGGAAATCCCGAGCAATCACTCTGGGGCCACCGTCGCTTCAAAAATGTCGCGTGGCCAGAGAATACTCCCCCGATGGGCCGCTCATGATCGCGCGCACGAGCCCTCTTTCCCGGAAAGCCGGTCCGGTGCATATTCGCGAATGGCCTGGGCCAGGGCCGCGCATTTTGTTGGCCCATGGAATGGCCGCGCACACCCATTGGTGGGACTCGGTCATCGCGCAATTGGGAGATGCTCATATTGCGGCTTTTGATTTTCGGGGCCATGGCGAAAGCGATTGGGTCGAAGACGGCGTCTACACCGCCGCGACCTGGATGGACGACATCGAAACGGCGCGTCAGGCCCTCGGTTGGGACCGCTTCGTTTTGGTCGGTCATTCAATGGGTGCTAGAATCTCGCTGGAATATGCCGTGCATAGGTATCCCCGCCTTTCGGGAGTCGCCGCGATCGATTTCCTTCCCGAGGTCCGTCCGGACAAGCCCAGCCGCTTCACTCGGATCCGCGGATTGGGCCAACCCGTTTATCCGAGCGCCGATCAGGCGGCGGCTCGTTTCCGTCTCGAACCCGACGGCACCCAACTCTCGCAGTCCGAATTGCGCGTCCTAGGCGCGTACGGCGTGCGTCCCTTTAAAGAAGGCTTCAGCTGGAAATTCGATTGGCGTGCGTTAAGCCATTACAAAATAGAGCCGGTGTGGGCGCAACTCCCTCAGGTCAAGACTCCCGCTCTCCTTGTGCGCGGTGAGTTAAGCACGATCATTAGCCGCGAGGACTTCAACCGCGCGGGCCAATTGATGCTTGATTCACGATTGCTCGAAATCCCCGGCGCGCATCACCACGTCCCCCTCGACGCTCCTCGGGAGCTGGGCCGGGCTCTTACCCAGTTCTCCGTAGACGCCGGCCGCTGAAGTTGCTTCAATCCTGCGTATGCAAAACCTGGAAATCGGCAGCGGCGAACTCGGTGTCTTGGCGCATATGATGCGCAAGGTGGACTTCTTCTCGCCGCTGACCATCGGCCAGCTAGACCACATTCTGCCTCACATTCGCCTTCAAGGGTTTGTCGTAGGCGAACCCGTCTTTCGGCAGGGCGATCCGGGCGATGCTTTTTACATCATTTTCAAGGGACGAGTGAGCGTTCAGCTCAAAAAACTCTACTTTTTCCACAAGACTATCGCGAGCTTAAGGCCTGGGGATTTTTTCGGCGAAATCGCCCTGATCTCGGCGGAACCGCGAACGGCAACCATCGTCGCTACCGAACCGACCGAGCTTTTTGCGTTGATATCCGCGGATTTTCAGTTCGTCCTTAGGGAAAATCCTTCCCTCGCCCAGGAAATGAAGCGCATTTCCATGCGTCGTAAGTTCGACTCCGCCCACTCCAACTGAGTCCCGCGGCCATAAACGCGCCTGGCTTCCGACGGAGAATCCTTGATTTCCCGAGGGGAAATCATGTTCAATCAGGGGGTAAAGCCGGGTGGCCCTTCGAGGCGCGCCGGCATCACGGAGACCCAAATGGCCAAGAAGGCAAATAGCGCGTTCATGAAGGAGCTCACCCCGAGCGACAAGTTGGCGGAAGTCGTTGGCGCAAAGCCGCTTCCCCGGACTGAGGTCGTCAAGAAGCTCTGGGCGTACA
>JANPGH010000133.1:0-25673 GCA_031423795.1 Elusimicrobiota bacterium
TCGACGCTATGCGCGGCGCTGGATTGTAGAGCGGACCAACGCGTGGCTCCAGAACTTCCGCCGCCTCGTCGTTCGCTACGAGCGATCCGCGTTGATCTTCCTGGGTTTGATTCATATGGCCTGCGCGCTCATCGCGCTCAAACGGGTTGTTGGATGACTTCTAATCAGTTGGAAACGGCGAGTCCGGCAAGAACGACGACCACCACGATCGAAATACCGACCGCAACCCAGATCGCGAACTTCAATACGTCGACGGCAAACCAAACTTTACGCCGCGGGGAAGCTTCGACGACCTCGGCCTGAGGCGCCGCTTCTACGGGCGCGGTTTGGGAAAGTTTTTCTTTTGCGGGATCTGGCGGCGTCAGATAACTTTCAACTTCAGCGGCGATATCGCGCCGGCGAGCTTGGGAATCGGCGTGAAGGCGAAGCACTCGCTCGCCGGCGTCCCCTCGAGAATCCGGCGCCGCTCTTTGCGCGCGGCGTTCGGATTCCAGGTCCGCGTACAGGCGGGCCCTCTCGGCTTCGAGCGCATCCCGCAATTCATTGCTTTCCCGGTCGGCCCGGGCACTCAGCTCCTGACGGACTGATTCCAGCTCCATTTGAACACGGCGCTCGGAGTCTTGCACGGCTAGCCAGCCGGCTTCGAGCTCCTTTTTACGGGTCTGCTCTTCCCGCTCCGTGCGCAGCTTGAGCTCGCGGGCATTCTCAAACGCCTCAACTCCCTCGCGCCGAATCTTTTCGGCGTTCGCGAGCTGCTCCTGGCTTTTTTCGCGCAACGCCCGAAGTTCCGCCTCGAGCGTTCCGCGCTCTGAAGCCATGCGCAATTCGAAGCGACGCAGATCCCCGCGCGCCAGCTCCAGTTCTGCGGTCAATTCCGCCACCCGCGCGGCCCGTGTCTCGACTTCGACCTTTGAATCTTGCTGCGCTTGGGCCAGCTCGGAGCGCAACGATTCAATGTGTGATTGCTGACCGTCGGTCTTCTGACGCAGCGCGTGAAGATCGAGACGAACTTCTTTGAGCTCAGTCTCTCGCTTCTTCATTTCCGCGTTCAGCGACTCCAACATCGTTTCGCCGGCTTCGCGACGGGAACGCTCTGCGGCAAGCGCGTCCCCCAGCTGCTTGCGCGCCTCGGATGCCACGTGGAGGGTTTCGTCAAGTTCGCGGGAAAGCGCGGTGGCCGACACCGCCTCGCGGTGCAGCACGACCGCCGTTTCCTGAATTTCATCCGCTCGCTTAGTTAATTCTTCAACACGCGTGCGCATCCTTTCTTTGGCACGAACCTCGGTCTCTAACTCCAAGGTGCGCGCCCGCAACCGCCGCTCGAGCTCGTCGACCTTCATTTGTAGGCGCACGATGTCGCCGGGCGACGGCGGGGTTGGTGACGGCGCGGCGGCCACGGGGGGAGGCGTCATTTCGGCAGCAACGAGGGTGGGCTCAGGTGTCTGTTTTTCGGGCACGTGCTTGTCTCAATTTTTCCAGCAGATCTGCTTGCTCGCGCAGTCGTTCCTGGACGGTGGCTCGCTCGGCGTCTAGTTTTGTTTCGAGATCCGCCTGCTTATTTTCAAATTCCGCACGTACTTCCGCAGACTTCTCCTCAATCATAGCACTCATCCGGGAGCTTTCCGACTCTAGTCGCAAAGCTGCTTCCGCTTCTCGCTGCTGCGCATCCGCGATAGCGGCATCAGCGCGGCTGCGCGCAGCACTCACGCGCGCGCCCATTCGGCGAGCAATTTTTTTCATTTGCTCGCGGTAATCCGACAACGAGCAAACTAAGGAGCGCACTTTGTCGCTGGCTTCCGATTCCGAACGGCGAACTTCCAGCAACTCCTTCTCCAACGTGCGCCCGCGGGCGCGTTCGGCCTCCAGATTCGCCGCATCTACCGCGAGCTTGTCTTCGGCCTCTTTCAGTCGTTTTTGAGCCTCGTGGGCGACCAGCTCCGCCTCAATGCGGGCGCGTCCGGCCTCCGCCGCGCGCTCTTCTTCCAGTTTCAGTGACTCGGCCAGGGTCGCCAATTGCTGAAGCGCGGCGTGAGCGGCTTCGGTGTCCTTCCCATCAGCATTGTGGTCAAGCCTCAAGGCTTCGGAGAGCCGACCAGCCAAGTATTTAACCTGGCTGCGGTACTCGGACAGCGAAGCATTCATTTGCGAGACCTTCTCGCGCGATTCCGCTTCGGCATTCCGAGCTTCTTTGACAACCCGTTCCATCGCCTGTACCCGCTCTGCTGCCGAACCTTCTCCAACAGTCGCGATTCCGCGCTGCAACTCCTCATGCGCCCGCTGTCTTTCGAATTCAAGTTCTGCCTCAGCGGCGCGCGCGCGCATCTCTGCTTCGGCGCGGGCGCCTTCGGCATCTGCGACAGAGCGCTCGGCTTCCGAGACCCGGGCTTTGTAAAATCCTTCTAAAGCTTCGTCTCCGGCGTCGACTTTTTTCCCGACTGCCGCCGCGGTGGCGTCAAGGGCGACGGTCAGTCGCGATGCAAGATTCTTAACGTGCGCACGATATTTTGTGAGGGCCTCGTCCAAGTGAAGCGCCTTCTCATTAGCTTCCGCTTCCGCTCGTCGCGCGAGAGCCAATTCCGTCTCGGCGGCGCGTACGCGTTCGCGTTCACCGGCCAGATCCGCGCGTTCCTGGGCCAGAATCTGCTCGATCTCCGCGAGATGCTGTTGCGCTTCTTGCGCGCGCTGTTCGGCTTCAGTCGACGTCGGCAGGTCGGCAAGTTGGCCCTGCTGCGCGAAGCCTTCTGCCCGCTGGCCGATTTCCAATCCACTGATGTCCAGCTTCAGCGCTTTAGCCAGGCGGCCTGTCAAATTTTTGACATGCCCCCGATACTTCGTGAGGGCGGCTTCCAACTCCTGGGCTTTATTGTTGGCCTCTGACTCTGCGCTTTTCAGCCGTTTCAGCTCGGCGTCCAACGCCTGCACGCGAGATTTTTCACTGTAGAGGGTCGCCTTCTCGGCGTCCAAGCGACCTTGGATATCCTCCAGACGAGCCTGCAGTTCCTCTGCACGATTTTCCGCCTGCGCGCGCACACGCTCAGCCTCGAGAGCACGCAGTTTTTCGATCTTCAAGGACTCTTCGAGAGGAGCGATTCGCTGCAGGCGCACGTGCGCATCCGCGACTGCGGTCTTTTCTTTAAGCAGGACAGCGAATCGAACGCCCAATGCCTTGATTTGGCGGCGGTATACAGCGAGCGCCGCGTCCTTCCTCGACAGACGCTCAATGGCGCCAGCGGCCGAATTTCTCGCCTCGGCGATTTCTCCGGCTAATTTCTCCGCGCGCCCTCTCTCCGTGTTCACCGCCGCGGCCGAGGATATGAGTTTCCGCTCGGTCTCTTCGAGCTTGCCCAGCGCCTCGTTCAGACGCGCCTGCATTTCGCTCTTGACGAGCTTCGCCTCATTGACGACACGCTCAAAATCGACGGACGGCTGCGATTGATTGAGCGCGCTGGCTTCAAGTTTCTGGACGCGTGTCGACTGTTCGAGTAATTGATGCCGCGTCAAATCGAGCTCTTGCAGGGCGGCGCCCAGACGGCCTTGCAGGTCCGGGGATTGCAACGACCCCTCGTTGCGTTTCAGCGCCGAGGAAAGACTTTCCGTCAAACTCTTCATGCGGTTGCGGTACTCCGCCACCGACGCCACCAGAGTGCGGATCCGCGCCTGAGCCTCGGCCTCACTGTGACGTGCGCGAGCCAGCTCCTTTTCGGCAGTCTCCGCGCGCATCCTTTGCTCAGCCAAGCTGCCGGCCTCGACATTCGTCAATCTCTCGATTTCCGACGAGGGTCCACCGGCCTGCACCGCGAGCGCTCTCTCTGACTCCGCTTGGGCGGCCAAATGCTCCGCGGTCGCCGCGCGCACGCTTTCACTCCGCAAAGATTCTTCGAGCGCCTTGACGCGCATCGTTTTTTCTTCGAGATCCACTCGATAAGATTCGGCCTGTTTCAGCGCGGTGGTGAGCCGAGCCTGAGTGCCTTCCTCAAGCGCGGCGAAATCCTTCAATCGAGCGATTTCATCTCGAGCCGCGTTGGCAGCGCGCATCATGTCCTGGACGCGCCGCTCTGTCTCAGCAGTGTATTCTTCGTTTCGCCTTTGCGCGGCCACGAGACGAGACTGCGTCAGCCTCAACTCGTCGGCTCGGGCATCGACGTCGATTTGAAGCGCCTCGGCTCGCGCCTGCGCCTCTTTAAGGGCCTGCATCCGCGCCAAAGAGGCGCGCCGAACTTCGTCGGCGATGGACGATGCCTTTTGCGCGTCCATGACGGCTTCTTGCGCGCGAGCGTTTTCGATGGCGCGCCGTTCTTCTGCGAGGCGAAGCTCACCGCGAGTGACATCAAGGTCGGCCTGCAGGCCGCGGGCGTCCAGCGCCATTTTTGCGGCTGCGTCTTTGATTTTTTCGCGGCGATCTCGCTCCTGCGCGGCTTCCGCTTCTGATTTTTCGGTACGCCGACGCAGGTCTGCTGCTTCGGACTCAAGCGTCGCCAACCGATTTTTTAAAGCGTAAACTTCCGCCTGTAATCCTGTGGGTGGAATTACAAGATCTGAAAAACGACCCATCCGCTGCGGGGGGGGAGCTTCGCTCGCGTCGCTTTTTTCGCGAGCGTGCTGCCGCTCGGCGAGGACTTCTTCGACCTCGCGCCGATAGTCGTCTTTCCAAATGGAGAACGGATCCATAGATGCTTCTTCATTATAAAGACCCCGTGTTACAACGGCAAGTCATAACTGACCTGGCAGGGTCCCAGAATGGCATAGGACTTTAGGCCCTGCTCCGATTGCCCTGTTGACTACAAACTCGCCTCATGCGGCGCACGCAGCTCCCTGCAATGTTTCTCGCGATCCTCATGACTCTGGGAGGGGTCTGGTGGATCGGTCCCATTGCTATGCTTCCTCGGCTGGCTCCTGGCATTCGGAGTGCGTCACTCTCGACTCGGAAAAATTCCGATGAGACGCGTCGGTTTTCCGACACCACCGTTCGTCAGGCCCTTCCCCCGTTTCTCCAGGACGCCCTGAACGAAAATCCCGCCATGGCCTTCGCCACCCCAGATTCGCTACGGTTCTCAGCACCCATCCCGCGCTTGGGACGAATGCCCTCACCGAACACCCATGGCGCGCCGTCTCAAGTGGCTGCCCGCGTCCGGCGAAATTCCCGCTCCGGCAAGCCCGACGCGCAGATTACAACTTCCCACGCAAGGACCACCGATTCTATCCCGCGCGCCAGAGCACCTGCGCGCGGGCAAACCTCCTCAGGAGGTTCGCCTCATCCCGCCGGCAGCAACGCCACAAGCGCAAAGCCTTTTCCTGTGATGAGCCATCATCCTTCAATCTCGGGTACGCCAGAGATCGGACGCACCCGCGCGCCGACCACGGCGGCGTCCACCGGCGCACCTCACACTGTCCCCGCTGTGACAAATACGAGTTTGGACGCTTCTGAGGGCGCGGATATCTTCGGTCGCTATGATGCCGTCCGCTTTGAAGCCCCGCATCGTTGGGCACTCCCAAACGGACCCCGTCGACCGCCTGGGCCAAAAATTCGTCCGCTCCTCCTTTACCGCTTTCTCGGCTTGCGCGCATTGCATCCACCTCCGATGCTTGAGCCTCCTACCGCATTACTTTCCCTCGACTTGCGTCGTCCATTGCACACTCCTACCGGCTCGTCCGACCTCTCGCAACCCGCCGAGTTGTCCGATTTCGAATCAATCGACCCGACGAAGGTCTCCTCAGATCGCCGCAATGAGCCGCATTGGGACGCTGAACAGTGGCATGACGGCAATGCCCGTGGAATGATGATGTCGGGTCGCTGGGCCTGGCTGTACCGAGATTCCTTGAGGTGGTGGGGAATATCTGGTTCCGGAAATGCGCCTCTGCTTTATCACCAAGGGGCTTGGTGGACCAATGAAATGGGAACATGGTTCATCGTTCATGACGGCCGACCGTGGGCTTGGCGCGAATTTCGCGAATGGGGCGGTTCCGGCCTTTACAATCCGGCCTCTGGCATCGAAATGGTGTACAGTCGCGACCTTCAGCGTGTGGCGATCATTTCTCCGGGCCAAGGAGCGACCGTCTACGATGCCGTCAGCGGATTAGAAATCGTGCGTATTCCGGAGGCGGACATGCCACCTCGCCGGCATCCGAGACCCGGCCTGCTGCGTAATCCCACGCGCTCCATATTCGCTTCACCCTAATGGCGCGGTAAACTTCCCGAGCCCTACGAATAGGTGCTCTCGACAGATTTGCTATCCTCGGCCTGATGTATTTTTTTCTCGTCGGGCTTACCCTGATCTTCGGAATGTCGAACGGTATTGCGCAAGAGGTATACGGCGCAAAAGGTCTATTCCCGATCTACGATGCGAACGGGCAGTGGTTGATTTTTGACAAGACATCTCTTCCGGGCGGCGCGCAATCGCTGAAACCGGGTGGCCGCTTTCTGGTGATAGGAAGTGCGGGAGCCGAGATATTTGAAGTCGTGCGCGCCTCTAACGCATTCGGTGGCGCCTGCTCAGCGCGCAAGCCGATCCGGCTACGCACGGGAATATTAAAGGGCTCGCAAAAATCCGTCGTCGATCCTATCTTAGCAATCAAGGTTGCGGCCAATTTTTCACTGCGCGGTTCACACGCGACCTATCAACTTCTTCGCAATGAAGTTAGCGAAACCCTGTATCAGACGATCAGCACAGCTTTGACCGCGGCAATTATCGATGAGACGTCGTCGGGCGGATTTCGATTCAAGGCAGATGATGAGGGCGCCGTCGATTTCCGCCGGGATCCTCGTCCGGAGAAGATCGCCGTCAAAATTGATTTCGCCGCGAAAGTGCCTCTTGCCGGACTCCCCTCCGCGATGATCTTGATCACGAGCGCCCAGATATCAAACTCATCGCGTCGCTGCCTTCGTCTTGCGAATGCCGACAAATTGATCGGCGACTGCCTCGAAATGCCCAGTGACCTGATGGCTGAAACCGGCTTACTTCATTTCGCGACTTATGATCCCGCCGGCAAGGGAAATCCGCTTCTGTTGGGGTATACGACCGAAGCGCCGCTTTGGGGCCACGAGCGTTGGGGATTTGCCCTGCGCGCAAGCGGCCCTAAACTCATCTTGCATGATGCGATGGATCCGCGGTGCCGAGAGGGTTTTTGAGTGCGCTACGGGGGGAGGACGTAATCGACAGGAGCGGCTCCCTTCGCCGGTCGCGCTAATGTCAGCTGCAGCAAGAATTCCCGAAAGTGGGGCAAGGTTTTTTCGAATTCACCGCTTGGTGCCCGCAGCCGCGCTGTATACATGCCGACTGAACGGTCAACGAGAACGGTCTCCGTTACGATCGTTTTCAACTCGCTCCCCGTTAAAGTCCCCTCGGGGTAAAAGTGGCTCGTCAAATGCGACGCCAGGCCAGTCAATGTTCCTACTCGGACCTCGTATAAACTTGCGGAGTCCTCCAAGGAATTAGCCGCGGCTCGCATTTCCCGTATAGCCTCTTGATAACCGACGAATCCGAGCGCATTTGCCGTCGTGAAAAAGACGGCGATTCGGGCCTCGCCGCCTGGATGACGCCAGGACAGGCCTCCCCGCGCTCGGGCCGGACGACCCCATTTGAGAGTGTCGCGCCAAGAAAAAAATTCCTCGTCATGCCGAGGGAGTTCTCGGGTGAACAGCGCACCTTCCCGCGGCACGGGCTCGGGGGCACCGATCTCCCGCGAATGCTCGTGTATGATCCGCGTCCATTGCGAGCCCGCCAAGTCTTTACGCGCTCTGATCAGCGCTTGCCGTTCTGGTATCAGACCGATCATATGGCTGCGAATATCCACTTCCCGCACTATCCGTGGGCGACGGAGGAACGGCGTCAACCAGTGCGCACCAATCGAGAGCGCATGCTCGACTGCGATATCAAAATCTGGGAAACGACCGTCCAGTTCGATTTCTCCTAAAAAGGCGACCTTCCCCGCGCCCAGATCGATTGTGTATCGACGCATCGACGCAGAGGACAGCTCGACTTCGTAGCGGGCTCCGCGCGCAAAGAAAGACACCCTCTGCAAAAGGTAACGCCCGGGAGGTAAATCGAGAAAATAAAGGGCTCCCTCATTGCTCGTAGCCGCCGGGGTCGTTTTGCCCGGAATAAGGTCTCCGTTCGAGTCGACCTGGGCGATCACGCCGTCATTTGGTTCGTCCGTTAAGAAGGGCAGAAGCGCGCCGTGAATCTTCACTTGGGCTATCAGCAACCCATGGTCGACATGAGTCGGTTCGATGGGCATTCTCACCGTCACGCAACTTGAAAATAAAAGCGGTATGAGCGCCGCTTGCCAGAAGAACTTCATCAGAGGATTGTACGATTTTCTATAATCAGGTCATGGAATACGACATCGAAAAGATCGGCAAGGAAATCGTTGTCGGTCGTTTTCGAGAGCTCAATGACCCCTATACTTTGGCCGGGGAAGCCGCGCGAAAAATCGCCGTGGCTGCGGTCATCAGCATTCGCGGCCGGCAAGAGCCGCGCGTGACCGTTGCGGCGACGTGTCGCGGGGTGCTTGCGGGTATGCTTTTAATTGACAAAGATCTGGTGAGCACGGTCATCGCCGTCCTGTCTCAAATGGCGACCATCGCCCAAGACGCGAACCTCGACCCCGCGGATTGCATGATATGGGCGATGGAAGGCATCGTGCCGATCGTTAAAATGTCCTCCGACAGCACCGGCGACAAGGTCCGCGACGCGATCGAGGCGAATTTCATGGGTGCGGGCGAGGTTTTCGACCGCGTCTTCAGGACTGCTGGGGCCTGATGAAAATCGCCCTCGCCCAGATCAATACGACCGTCGGCGATCTGCGCGGGAATACTGAAAAGATACTCGGAGCGATCGCCGAATCATCACGTCGCGACGCTGGTTTGGTCGTTTTCCCGGAGCAGGCATTGGGCGGATATCCGGCCTTGGACCTTTGGGAGGAACGTGGATTTGACTCCGCCAACGAGGTGGCACTCGCCCGACTGGCCCGTAAAGTGGGCGATACGGCGGCCCTGGTCGGTTATGTCTCCGCGAATAAGCGGCGCGTCGGAAAACCCGTGCGCAATTCCGTGGCCCTCCTTCATCGCAGGAAGGTTGTCGCGATCCGTCACAAAACTCTTCTTCCAACCTATGATGTGTTCGACGAAGCTCGTTATTTCGAACCCGCGAAGGATAATCGACCGATCGTCTGGAAAGGACGGCGCTGGGGTGTCACGATATGCGAGGACGCCTGGGCGAACGCAACGTCCTCCGGGCGCGCGCTTTATTCCAAAGATCCTGTCGCGGCGCAAGTCCGGGACGGGGCCGACGTGTTGGTTAACCTTTCGGCGTCTCCGTTCCTTCATGGCAAGACCGCGGCCCGCCGCGTCCTGCTACAACGCCATGCCCGGCGCCTTAACAAGCCAATCTTCTACTGCAACGCCATTGGCGGAAACGACGAAATCGTCTTTGACGGAAGCAGCCTCGTGTTCGACGCGGCCGGCCACTTGCGCGCGCGCGCCGCTTTCGCGGCGCCGGACTTGTTGGTGACCGACCTTGAGATGGGAGACCGCACCCGCATCGTACCCGAACCCGGTCGCGTCGCCCAATGCGGGTTGGTGCTCACTTTGGGAATCGCGGATTACGCCGCGAAATGCGGCCTGCAGACCGCTTATATCGGCCTTTCCGGAGGGATCGACTCGGCCGTTGTCGCGGCATTAGCGGTGCGCGCGCTTGGGCCAGACCGCGTGATCGGAGTCTCGATGCCCTCTCAATACTCGTCGCAGGGGAGCGTCGATGATGCGCAGCGGCTCGCCAAGAACCTCGGCATCGAAATAAAGGCGGTGCCGATTGCGAAAATTTATGCCTCGTTCCTCGAATCGTTCGACAGCGCTTGGGGCCAGGGCGTGCCCGACCTTGCCGAGCAGAACCTCCAGGCCCGCGCACGCGGGACGATCCTGATGTCGCTGGCCAACAAATCCCCGCGCGGGTTCGTCTTGACCACCGGCAACAAGTCCGAATTGGCCGTCGGTTACTGCACGCTTTACGGCGACATGTGCGGCGCGCTTGCCCCGCTGGGGGACGCTGCGAAAAGGCTCGTGTACGAGCTCGCCGACTGGCTAAACGAGGAGGGGGAAGAAATTCCCCCGGCCACGATAGAAAAAGAGCCGTCGGCCGAACTACGTCCCGGTCAAACCGACCGGGACGACCTCCCGCCATACGACCAAGTCGACGATGCGCTCGAGGCCTGGGTCCAGGCACGGCTGTCGCCCGCCCTCGTCGCCCGGGCAGTCGGCGACCGACGCGTTTCCGAAGCGCTGTTGGATCGCATGGACTGGAGCGAGTTCAAACGCCGGCAGGCGGCTCCATGCCTTAAAATTTCGTCAAAGGCTTTCGGAATCGGGCGGCGAATGCCAATCGCCAAGGCGGGCTGGCGGGTCCGCGCGGGACTTTGAGCGCTCCGCGGTTATCCGCCGATCCCGGCGTTCGCTGCCTGAATTTCGGAAAGGTCGGCGATCCTCTTGAAGGCGCGCAATAGCTTAGCCAGTAGCGCCAGTCGTTGTCGCTTCAGCTCTTGCTCGTCGACCATCACCATCACGCTTTCGAAAAAAAGGTCAAGATGCGGCTTGATCGCGACCAGTCCTTTCAAAGCGCTCTCAAAATCGCGGTGAACGAGGCGCTCATTGGCAAGGCCTTCGACCTCTACCAATGCGTCGTAAAGCGCCCGCTCCGAGTCGTGTTGAAGTAAATTCCGGTCAGAGATCACGCCTTCCTCGACACCCTGTGATTGCTTCAGCATGTTGGCGGCGCGCTTGAAGGCCGACGTCAACGGTTCAAAACTGGGGTCTCGTCGCACTCCATGCACTGCAGCCAGCCGCCGAAATGCGGAGGAAAGATCACGAAGGGCTCCTGCACGAATCGAACGGATTTCATCTGAACGGTAACCTAAATCCTCAAAATAGGAGGCGGCACGAGCCCATAAGAATTCGATTAACTGGACTTCAAGTTTTTTCGGCTCGACGACGGTGATCGGCTGCACTCTCACCGCCTCCGAGACCGCTGCCTCCAAATCGATCGGCAACTGTTTCTCCAGGATGATTCTAACGATGCCCAAAGTTTGGCGGCGCAGCGCATATGGATCCGCTGATCCGGTCGGCACCAATCCCGCCACGAAACATCCAGCTATGCTGTCGAGTTTGCCGGCCAACGACACCACGCACGCCTCGGCTGTCGTCGGTATGGGCGTCTTCGCCGCCACGGGGAAATAAAACTGCTCCAAACACAGTCCGATCTTTTCGCCAAGTCCGTCCTTGCGGGCGTACACTCCGCCCATATGTCCCTGCAACTCTGGAAATTCCTTGACCACATCCGTCACGAGGTCCGCGTAGACCAGTCGCGAAGCGCGCGACAGCACGCTCTCATCTAAGGGCGCGGTTTGCCGTAGATGCGCTCCCATCCATCGGCAAAGAGACTCGACGCGGGCCGTCTTCTCGGCCAGCGAACCGAGAGCTTTCTGATAGGTGACGCGCGCTAGATTGGGCAGACGCGATTCCAATGCAAGCGCCGTGTCCCGGCCAAAAAAGAACGCCGCATCATTAAAGCGCGCTTCTAATACTCGCTGATATCCCTCGCGAACCAATGCGTTGCCGGAAGAAAGCCCGTCGCGCACGCCGATGAACGCGGGTCGCAACAAATCCGAAGAGTCGACGATGGGAAAGAACTTGAGCTGTTTCTTCATGACCATTTTCAACAAAGCCGCGGGCAAGTCCATATGCTCGGGGCGCAATCGTCCCACGACTGGGGTCGGGTGCTCAGCCATGAACACGGTTTCCTCCACCAGCAACTCATCGAGGTCAGGTTTTCCACCTACGCTTTTGGCCGCAGATTCCAGCTGTTTGAGTAGGTACTCTCGCCGCTCTATCGGATCCGCGATTACCAAAAGGTCACGCAGCATCCGAAGATGCTTCGCGGGATCTTTCAGAGACAGAGGCCCCTTGGAGTAGCTCGGGTGGCCGAAAATACTACGGCCCGATTTCACGCCGGCGATGCTCGCTGACACCACACGGTCGCCGTATAGCGCAGTAATCGCTCGAATTGGCCGACCGAATTTGAAGTTGGTTTCTTCCCAAATCATCGTTTTCGGAAATACCAGAGATTTCAATAGCTCCGGTATCATCGCCTGAAGCAGCGCCAGCGCCGCGAGGCCCCTTTGGTGGACTTCGGCGTAAAGAATGCCGTTGTCTTCGATCAACGCGGCCGCATCGAGTCCGTATTTTCTCGCGAAGCCCTCGGCAGCGGGAGTGAAGGCGCCCTCGGACGTTTTCCACGCTTGAATTTTAGGCCCGCGATAACGCTCGATTTTTTCCCGACCCTTCGGCGCGACGGCGTCGATCGCCAAAACCAGGTGGCGCAACGTTCCATAGACCCGGATTTCTCCATGATCGATTTTCCCTTCGAGCCATTTCCGCGAGTTCGCGCTCAACTGCTCAAGCGCCGGGGCGACGAATCGAGCGGGGAAGGGCTCCGTATGAATATCCAGCAGAAAGGCGCGGTTTTTTCCGGAGACTGAGGATTTCTTGACTCCATTCTTTGACATGATCACGCCGCCAGCGCACCCGAAGCTTCGGGTGCGCGCGTCTTGATATAAAGCTCCATCACCTTACGGGCGAGCGAACGAATTCTTCCGATATAATGCGCCCGTTCAGTGACGGAGATCGCACCGCGTGCCTCCAGGGTGTTGAAGAGATGCGATGCCTTGACCACGCAATCATATGCGGGAAGTGGATCGCCCAAACTTACGAGCCTTGCGCCTTCCAATTCCCAATCGTTGAAGTGCCTTGAAAGCAGCACGGGATCGGCCGTCTCGAAATTGTATCGGCTGAATTCTCGTTCTTGGCTTTTGTGGATGTCTCCATACGTCTTCCCTCCGCCATAATCCAGCTCATAGACATTATCCTTTTTCTGCAGATACATCGCGATACGCTCAAGCCCATAGGTGATCTCAACGGAAATCGGCGACAAGGGCATCGATCCCATTTGCTGGAAATAGGTGAACTGGGTGATTTCCATTCCGTCCAGCCAAATCTCCCACCCAACCCCTGAAGCACCTAAAGTCGGAGATTCCCAGTCATCCTCGATCCAACGCAAATCGTGTTCTCTGGGATTCAAACCAATCGCTCTTAGCGATTTGAGGTAAAGATCGGTCACACTGGCGGGACATGGCTTCAATATCACCTGGAATTGATAATACTTCCCGAGTCGATTCGGGTTGTCACCGTATCGTCCGTCTGCGGGACGACGCGAGGGCTCGACATAGGCGTAACGCGCGGGCGCGCTCGTCAAAGTTCCGAAAAATGTGGCGGGATTGAACGTTCCAGCGCCTTTTTCCAAATCATAGGGTTGGACAAGAGCGCAGTCCTCGCGCGACCAAAACTCCTGTAAAACTAGAATAATTTCTTGGAAACTTTTCATGTTGTGATTCCTTGTAAAACTATGGGAACTCTCAACGATTCGCGAAATTCCGCGACACGCAAGGGACGGCCCGTTTGCATCTCAAAATGAGCTTCCAGAAATCGCCGAGCCTCAGACGCGGCCTGACGATCGAAAGGAATTTGGTTTAAGTCCTCCGGCTCTATGCTGTGAAGATCATCCCACACTTTCGTCGTGGTCTGCGGTGATTTCTCGCGCACGCCAAATCCCGCATACTCCATTAAGCGCAGGCCAAATGAGAGAGTGAGCCAACGGCTCGGGGACGCCTCTAGGGCCGCGAGCGTGGTGGCAATCAGATGAAATTTTTCAGGGCTTGGCACACGTTCCGGGGTCATTTTGTCCAATAATTCGCAGCAATAAAGAGCCGCTGTGATCCGCGGAAGATCCTTCCGCGTTCCCGGAAACGAAGTGATCAATTGGCCGCCGACGCATTTCGCTGTGTCAGTTCGAGGGGAGAGATGCAGACGATATTCTCCCCAAATCCCGGGCTCGCAAAGGGCCTTGAGCTTGCTGGTCGAGCGCGCGACACCCACAAATCGCGCAGAAAGCTTACCAAGGTCAATCGTGAATACCGTCGCCAAACGATCATACTCGCCAATTGCACGGCGCGACAAAACAATCCCCTGCGTGTTGACGATCATGAAAGACGCCTGCGCAGAGACATGCGTTCGGAGTGGCTTGATCGCCGAAAGTCGCGAATTTGACGAACGCCGCCTTCAAACAGCGGTGCGGTCCCTCTTGAAATTTCGCCGAGATAAATAAGCCATCGGTCTTCCATCGGGAGCGTTGCAAAAATCTTCGCAGCAGAGCTTCTGTGTAACGACTGATAGGCGGCCAAGCGTCCTAACGGGGTTAATCTGTTCCAGATCGCGGCCAAAACCTGCGGCCCACAGCGGCGCACAGCAGTGGTGAAGCCGCACATATCACCTTTTCGCAGAACGCGGCGCAATTCAAGAACGACGTCAGTCGTAGACATTTTCAGATTATAGGATTCAGTCGACGTCGACGCTACCTTTTACGCCAGGCAAATGGCCGATCTTGCTCATTCAAGCGCCGGCGCTCGGCTAGTCCGTCGACCGGGATCAACGGGGCACTCACGCGCCTGCGGTTGAATAGGATCGGAGTCAAGGCCACACGAGGTCGGTCAAAGTCGATCTCAAATCTTCGCGGTGCCGACTCTACGCGGCCGCTCAAATCGGACAGAGGTCCGAGAAGCCCGATTTCATACTCTCCCGGACCAAGATGCGCGAATTGATAGCGTCCGAGAGCATCGGGCGAAGTCGACGACGATAGTAGCCTTGTTCCCGTCGCCGTAGGAGTGGATCGCCAAATTTGGAATAAACCGACCAGGACCCGCGATCGTCCGCTGCCTTCCAAGCGCAGTGAACCCGAAACTCGGCCTTGTCTGAAATCCTCTAATGGGGCGACTTCCAGTTTCTTATCCGACACTCCGAATAAATTGTCGATCCGCATCAACCATCGCCGCGCGTTTTCCTCGTCTCCATAGCGGGCGTAAGCGGCGGCGAATCCCTCGAAAATATATTGGCTCGTGGTCACGTCCTCAAATCCCGCCGTGCTCGCGGCCGCCGACGCATCCAGCCGCTCCAAGCGATGAAATCGAGCTGGCGTCAGTGGACCGACTTTAATCAAATCGAGCGCCCCACGATAATCGGGATGCACGCGCCCTGGGGCATCGGTCATCATCGCGTCCAATGCGCGCTCAGCATCCCACAATTTCAGCCAGCCACGTCGTACGCTCATTAGAGCCTGCCCCGCGAAAAGATGACGATAACCGACCTGCGTCAACCATGCTTGAATTTGATTGAGATTCTGGCGGGACAAGGGGATGCCCTCGATGGCCTGCGACACAATCTCCGGCCGCAACGCTTCGCCGCGCCTACCGTTAAAGCGGTAGATGACGAGAGGCAGCACCGTTGTGGAACGGTGGGGTAAGCCTGTGGCTTGCGCGAGAGTGCGCGGCCCCAATCCGTACCAACGAGTCAGCGCGTATTCGGTCGCCACCGTCGGCACGGCCCAACAAAGTGCTACGCCCAGCCAAAGCGCGCGTCGATAAGGACGCCAATCTTCCAGCAAGATGGCGGACGCCAGAAACAATACGGTCGCTGCAAAAGCGGCGCTGAGAAGATGCGAAATAAACGGTCCGGCAAAAACTTCGCCGTTCAGTTCCAAGGCTCGGGACAGCGCGGGCCAACGCGAGGCCAATGCGCCGATCGCGGTGGTCACAAACGCAAATTGTGTTCCCTCGAATGCCGACCGTCCGGCGCTCCGGAAGGCCGCGGACCCGCAAATCGCAACGATCAGCGTCATCAGCGGAATTTGAACCAATGGAATTATGCGCGGAAATTCGTCTTCGCCCAATCTTATATTCGACGTCCACGACAGCAAGGTCCAGGACATCAGTATCAACATCGCGGCGTGCAGAAACCTCCTTCCGGTGCCGATCTCGGCCGAGGGAGTGAGAATCTGCCAAAGTGCCCCTGAGAGGACCGCGCAAAAAAACAGACGCTCGATCAATTCTACTCCTCGCTCTGCTGTAGCTTCGCGAGGATCGAAAAATCCTCCAAAGTCGTCACGTCTCCGCGCACCGCCCCGCCCGAGGCAATTTCCCTCAACAGACGCCGCATGATTTTGCCGGACCGAGTTTTTGGCAGTGCGTCCGTGAAACGCACGTCCGCGGGGCGCGCGATCGCGCCAATCACTCGGGACACATGCTCACGCAATACATCCTTTAATTCCAGGGTGGGGGGTGTACTTCCCTTGAGCGTGACGAAGGCCGAAATCGCTTGGCCCTGGAGTTCGTCGGGACGGCCTACGACCGCCGCCTCCGCGACTGTCGGATGAGCCACGAGCGCCGACTCAATTTCCATCGTCGACAACCGGTGCCCGGAAACATTCAGGACGTCATCGATCCGACCCAAAATCCAAAAATATCCGTCCTTATCTCGCCGCGCGCCGTCGCCCGTAAAATAGACTCCGGGAATTTGAGACCAGTATTGTTCCCGGAATCGCGCGTCGTCACCCCAGATCGTGCGCAACATGCTTGGCCACGGTCGACGAATCACCAAATATCCACCCGATCCCAGGGGGACCGGATTTCCTTTTTTATCCACCACATCGGCGTCGATGCCCGGCAAGGGCAGGGTCGCCGAACCGGGCTTCGTGGCGGTTGCTCCGGGCAACGCAGATATGAGGATCGCACCCGTTTCTGTCTGCCACCAAGTGTCGACGATCGGACAGCGATCATCTCCAATGACTGTTTTGTACCAACTCCAGGCCTCAGGGTTGATCGGCTCGCCAACTGTGCCAAGCAATCGCAACGATGTTAGATTCCATTTTCGCGGATGCTCGTCGCCCACACGCATAAATGCGCGGATTGCTGTCGGGGCCGTATAAAAGATCGAAATCTGGTGTCTTTCAATCATCTCCCAAAATCGATCGGGCCGCGGATACATCGGAGCGCCTTCATACATGAAAATTGTCGCGCCGCACGCGAGTGGACCATAGACGACATAAGAGTGGCCTGTGACCCATCCCACATCGGCCGTGCACCAATACACATCCTTCTCCCGGAGATCGAAAACGTTCTTCGTCGTCCAGGCTGTTTGAACGAGGTAGCCTCCCGTCGAATGGAGCACGCCTTTCGGTTTCCCCGTGCTTCCCGACGTATACAAGATGAAAAGTGGGTGCTCGCTATCGAGCGCCGCGGCCGGGCAATCTGTCGTGACGTTCGATACAATACGGTGCCACCAGTGATCACGCTTTTCCATAAAGGAAATATCGGTGTTTGTACGCTTTAAAACGACAACGGACTTAACCGTCGGAGCTCCCACCTTGAGCGCCTCATCAACCGCATCCTTGAGCCGGACCACGCCTCCCTTTCGCCATCCTCCGTCGGCAGTGACGATCACTTTGGCTCCGGCGTCGTTGACCCGCTCGCGCAACGCTTCCGCTGAGAATCCCGCAAATACCACGCTGTGGACGGCCCCGATTCGCGCGCAAGCTAACATCGCGATCGCCGCCTCGGGGACCAAAGGCAAATAAATCGCGACACGGTCCCCGCGCTTAACTCCCAATGTTTTGAGGGCATTGGCAAATCGACTGACCTCCCGGTGCAGTTGAAGATAGGTCAACGTCCGGACCTCGCCGGTTTCGCCCTCCCAAATTATGGCGGCTTTGTTACGAGTGGCTCCGTCCAAGTGACGATCAAGGCAATTGTGCGCGAGATTAAGTTTTCCGCCGACGAACCATTTCGCGTGTGGCGCCTTCCAGCTCAAAATTTTCCGCCAAGGCTTGAACCATGAAATCGCGGAAGCGGCCACGGCCCAGAATTTCTCAGGATCGCGACGCCCGGCCACTTGAAGGCGAGCGCGCGCCTTCGCTCCCGAAATGAGGGCGTTTTCCGCAAAAGACGCGAGCGGGGGGAAAGACCTTCTTTCCTTTAATAGGACTCGAATGGCCTTTTCTTCTTTGATCATGTCCATGGAAACGAGGATAACATTTTTCTATAATCAGACCATTATGCTCCCCACTTATAGACCACACAAACGCAAACGCGCAAAAACCATCGGCTTCCGCGCCCGGATGAAAACGGCCGGAGGACGAAAAGTCCTCAAGGGCCGACGCTTTAAAGGCCGCCACAGCTTGACTCACAAGCAGGCTTGACCTCAACGCACGGTTTCAGCTCCCGTGCGCGGCTCAAGACGGGATCCGATTTTCGGCGGGTTTTCGAGGGCGGCAAAAAGATCGTCGGACGCAACCTTATCGTCTGGCATCGCATTGATCCGACCTCGCAGTCCCCGCGGATTGGCCTCTCCGTCAGCTCCAAAGTCGGAGGTGCCGTTCGCCGGTCTCGATTGAAGCGCCTTTTGCGAGAGTCTTTTCGCTTGCGACAAGGTGATCTTCCACTCGGGTTGGAATTCGTCGCCTATCCGCGGGCCAGCTGCGACTGGAAGGACCAGAGTGACGCCGAACGTGATCTCGTCGGTATGTTGCGACGCGCCGGAATCGTTAAGATATGAGGGTGATCTTCATTCTTCTCATTGATCTGTACCGTCTGGTGGCACGCCCGCTGATGCCGCGGGCCTGCCGCTTCCACCCCAGTTGTTCCGATTACACCCGTGAAGCACTGATCCAACATGGCGTCCTCCGCGGTATTATCCTCGGCGCACGCCGAATGTTCCGGTGCCATCCCTTCGACCCTGGCGGGGTCGACCCAGTACCTGCCCCCTAATCATGAATGAAAATGAATCGTCCTCCGATAGAAATCTTTGGATCGCGGTGGCCTTGTGCCTCGTTGTCTACGCCGTTTGGTCGAGCTTCTTCGGTCGCAAAACCGTTGCGCCACTGAGTGTCGCCACAAATTTGCCCGCGACGGAGACCTCGTCGACTCGCCCGCCTTCTCCTCGCGATCCAACTCCAGAAATCGCGTCCTCGGTGGATGAGGCAACCCTCGGCGACGCCTCTATTCGCGTTGCTCCGCATGGCGCAGCCTTGGTCGGCTACACGTTTCAAGGTCCGGTGTCTTCCGTGGAGCTCGTTGCCGACTCTGCGCACGGCCTGTTGTCGACGTTCTCGGATCTCCGATTTACTCGCGACCGCCATTCGAAAGGGCTCGTTTATCGAGCGACACGTCCCGACGGCATTTCGATCACGAAGGAATTTATTCCCGGCCTGGGAACCGTACTCCCGCGGCTAATTATCGTCGCCTCCAATCCCGGTCCGCGCCCTGTGCAACTGGATAATTGGTCTTTGACCTTAGGCCCGGGATTAGGAACTGTTGAAAGCGCCCGCAAGGAAAATCCGAAGGAAACTCGGGTGATTTCTTTGGCTCCTCAGGCTAAACACATCGAAAAGATGTCGGCGTCTTCCACGATTTCCGATTATCGCTGGGTCGCATTGGAAAATCTCTATTTTCTGGCCGCCATCGTTCCCGCCCGAGAACAATTTGAACCGGCGGCCTCTCCTGCTGAGGGCACCCTCAGTCTCAAAGCCAAACTCGTCACCCTCAAATCCCGCGGAATTTTCACATGGCAAGTCCCGTTTTATTTGGGCCCGAAAAGTCACGGGGCGCTCGAACCTTACGGCCTCGACCTTGAGAAATCGATTGATTACGGCTGGTTCCGGGACATCGGACGTCCAATTTTTAGGACTCTCGCCTTCCTCCAGGCGCATCTTGGTAATTGGGGCTGGTCGATCATCGTGCTGACACTGGGTCTACAGATACTCCTATTGCCCCTGACCTATAAAAGTCTTAAAGCCGCCGCCGCGATGCGTATTCTGCAACCCGAAATCACCAAACTTCAGCAACGCCACAAAGACGACCCCACACGTTTGAATTCAGAGATGATGGCGCTATACAAAAAGGCGGGCGCCAATCCCTTGGGCGGTTGTCTTCCCATGCTGGCGCAAATGCCCATTTTTATCGCGCTTTACAACGTTTTAAAAAACTCTTGGGAGCTTCATGGCGCCCCCTGGGCTTTTTGGATTCATGACCTCTCGGCTAAGGATCCATTTTTCGTCTTGCCAGTCGTCATGGGAGGCCTCATGTTCGCCCAATCGAAATTGAACCCTCCCGCCGGCGATCCGACTCAACAACAAATGATGATGTTCATGCCGCTGATCTTCACGGTCATGTTCGCACAGGCCTCGTCTGGGCTCGTGCTCTATTGGCTGACGAACAGCCTGGTCAGCACCTTACTGCAGCTTGCACTGCGCGATCGTCTCAACGCCGCGATTTAACGCCAAGAGAGGAATCACCCCATGCACCCTATCGAACAAGAAGGACGGACCGTCGCTGAGGCGATTGACGCCGCACTTCATGCCAACGGACTGCGTCGCGATCAAGTGGAAGTTACCGTACTCGAGGAAGGCAACGCCGGCTTTATGGGAATTGGATCTAAGCCTGCGCGCGTGCGCCTCAGCGAAAAACGCTGGGGTGACGCCGCTGCAGCTGAAGCGCCGGCCACTGCGAAGGAAAGCGCAAAGTCCCGTCCTAGCGTCACTCCGCGATCATCGCGCTCTCCCGTTGCCACGCAAAAGTCGCGCGCCGTATCTGCGGTAAACTCCGCGTCTCGCTCGCCGCGACGTGAAAAAGGCCCCGGAGCGATTCGCCCGATCACTCCCGCCGAGACCGCTGCCGCGTGTAGCAAGGCACAGACATTAGTGATGGACTTGCTCAAGCTCATGGGTATTGCCTCGCCCTCCTTGACCGTCGTTTGGGACGCGGGTATCGAACGCGTCAAAATTTCCGTCGAGTCCCAAGATGCTCCCGTCTTGGTGGGACACGACGGCCGCGTGCTGGAATCGCTCCAGTTCTTGACCGCGCTGATGCTCAACCGAGGCGCCGAACTCCCGCTTGCCATACAGGTGGACGCCCTCTCATACTGGGAAAAACGAGAGCAGTCGATCCTCGATGAGGCTCGAAAAGGCATCGCCGCCGCGATGGCCGACCACAAGCCCTATCGTCTTGAGCCGATGGATCCTGCGATGCGGCGACTCATTCATCGCACCTTTGCCGCCAACCCCGACATCACCACCTCCTCAGAGGGCGAAGGCTCTTGGCGCAAGATCGTCATCCGGCCGAGAACCGGATGATCGACGCAATCGTCGCCACGGCCACTCCGCCGGGGCGCAGCGCGTTGGGCATCGTTCGTGTCGCAGGTCCCGGAACGCGAGACGTCGCTCGTGTCATCCTGGGCGAGCAACCATTCCAGCATCGGCAAGCCACCGTTCGTTTGGCCACCCACGGAAACCACCCGATAGACCAGGTCGTCGCCCTTTATTGGGAAGCCCCGGAAACGCCGATCGGCGAGGATCTTCTTGAGATCACGACGCACGGTTCTCCTGAAATTCTCGCCGCGATCGTCGATGCGGCGGTTTCAGCAGGAGCCCGTCCCGCCGAACCGGGAGAGTTCACGCGACGCGCCTTCACGAATGGGAAAATAGATCTGACTCAGGCAGAAGCGGTGGAGACGCTGATCCAAGCGCGCGGCCACAGAGCAAGGCGCGCGGCCGTCGATCGCCTCAATGGTGAGTTCTCCCGAATCGTGCGCGAGGCCCGAACTCCGGTCTTGGATCTGCTGTGCCTCTTGGAGGCACGCCTCGATCATCCTGACGAAGATATCCCACCATTGACGGATTCGGAAATATTCTCTGCACTGGACGGACTTTTGTCACCTCTCGATCGCCTGATCGCGGCTCATGACCGCGGCCGCATCGAACGCGACGGAATTCGCGTCTGCCTCGCTGGAAAACCAAATGCAGGTAAGTCGAGCCTCCTTAACGCGCTTCTCGGTCGCGATCGGGCGATTGTCGCGCCGACTCCGGGAACGACGCGCGACACACTCGAAGAACACGCTACTTTTGAAGGACTGCCCGTACTGCTGGTGGACACAGCTGGCATGCGCGCCAACGCACTCGATCCGACGGAACAAGAGGGCATTCGACGCGCACAACAGGCTCTGGCCGGCTGCGATGTCGCCGTCCTCGTCATCGATGCTTCACAGTGGGTGGGGGGGACCTTGCCCGCTGAAGAGCTTGCGCATCGCGTGAGAATCGATCAGCCCGTCGTTGTCGCTTTCAATAAATCGGACCTAATTGCGGATCGTGCCCCTCTGACCGGCGGGATCGCTATTTCAGCGAAAACGGGCGAAGGTTTGGGCGCGCTCTCACTGGCGGTGGCGCGAGCCGCTGGATGCTCCGATATGGATCAAGGAGAAAGCCTTCTGATCGGAGCTCGCGATCGCAAAGCCCTTTCCGTGGCCAAAGCTGAAATTTCCGCCGCTCGAAGCGACGTTCTGGCTCATCCCGGACGCTGGGAAGATCGGGTCGCCGGTCGGCTTCGCGACGCGCACGCGAGTCTGGGCGCGATCTTGGGAGAAGGTGCTCCAGACGAGGTCCTTCACGCAATCTTCTCGCGCTTTTGTGTGGGGAAATAGGGGCAATGCATGAGTCCGTCTAAAAAAGAAAAATCCGCCGGTCGCAAGCCGCGTCCGTTACCTCCGATCAAGTTCGCGCGCACTCCGGTCGAGGCTATTTCGCCCGAGCAGCAAATCGTTGGCGCACCATTGCTGGGTAAAATCGCCGCTTACGACCCTGTGAACCGTGAGATCGAGCTCAAGATCGAGGAGCCGTTGAGCGTAGGGGATGCGATTCGCGTCAAAGGACGCACGACGGATTTGTCCCAGCGTATCGAACGCCTCAGTGTGGGCCCTAGATCCGTCCAAAGTGCCCTTCCCGGTGAGATCGTGCGTATCCCCATCGCTGATTCCGTATCGGAAGGTGACGCCGTCTACAAGATCCGGGGTTCATGAGAATCACTTCGCCGCGGGCTGTTCTCGGCCTCTTACTTGCCGTCAATTTGTTCAATTACATCGACCGTCAGGTCGTCTACTCTTTACTGCCTTTGATCATCCCCGATCTTCGACTCAGCGACGTTCAGGCCGGGAGTCTCGCTTCGGCTTTCATGCTGATCTATATGCTCGCCGCCCCACCGATCGCATGGCTTGCTGACACCCGAGGTCGGCGGCCTTGGATCGTCGGTGGCGTGGTTTTATGGAGCCTGGCCACGGCGGCATCCGGATTCGCATCAGGATTCGCCAGCCTTTTCGGATTGCGCGCATTGGTCGGCGTCGGAGAATCATGTTACGGCGCGATCTCTCCTTCGTTTGTCGCCGAACGTTTTTCGCCACAATCGCGCGGCCGAGCTATGGCGTTATTTTCCATGGCTATTCCCGTCGGCTCCGCCCTAGGCTACGCGGGGGGAGGTTTTATTGGCAAAATCTATGGTTGGCGCCTGGCTCTGATGGCCGTCGGCATTCCGGGCCTTATCCTCGCCGCGCTCTGCGCTCTGCTTCCCAACGACCCGCCCCATCGCAACACTCCGTCGGCCTTGACCGGATATCGTGAAGTGTGGGCGATACCCTCTTTTCGCATGATCACGTTCGCCGGCGCAGGGATGACATTCGCTCTGGGCGGTTTTGCGGTCTGGATTCCGACATTCTTTCACCGCGTATGGGGATTGGACGTGAGCAAGGCCGGACTTCTCTTCGGCGGATTGACGGTCATTGGGGGATTGGCTGGAAGCCTTTTGGGGGGATGGATCTCGGATCGATTACGACAGACGCGCATCGACGCAGATCTTTTAGTTTCGGGATTTGGGTTATTGCTGGGCATGCCCTTAGCGGCGCTCGCGATCCACTCGCGGCATCTTCCAACGACCTTAGCACTTCTTCTTCTGGCGGAAACCCTCCTGTTCCTCAATACTGGTCCACTCAATTCCGCAATCGTTTCCGTGACACGCCTGCAAACCCGCTCGATGGCTTTCGCGGCAAATATCTTCGTCATCCACCTTCTGGGCGACGCCGCATCCCCCACGCTCATTGGCTGGGGTTCAGATCTCTTCGGGCTGACGCGGGCATTGGTGCTTTCCTGCCTGGCATTGGGCTTGGGGGGCTGCTTCTGTCTACTCGCGCGTTCGAATTTCGCTCGCGATTGTGAACAGGCATCCGCCGCATGAGAAAGCTTGTCGAGTTCGCGCGCCTTTTTATCTTTTCGCCCGGGAAGGCCGCCGAGGCGTGCGGCCGCCCCGGCGCTTGGATGCAAGGGCTTCGGGTCGGACTTCTCTTCATCGTCATTCAGGTTTTTGTTTCTTCGCTGAACCCTCTTTCTTTCATGGACCCAACAGCGCCGTTGGCGCAGGCGCACAACTTTGGGTTCTGGCTGACGGTGGGGGCCTGCGAGCCACTGCTTATGTGCTTGAGTATATTCTTCACGGTTCTCCTTTTCGAATGGATGCGCACAGGATGGCTTCCCTTGAAGACCGCAGCGGCGACAATGTGGTGCGCCTTCCTGATCGGACTGACTCTCGTTTACGCCCGTAGCGGCCTGAATTTGAGCAAGGCATTTTTCCTGGCGCTTTTGTGTCTGTGGTTGTTGCCGACGATCGCATTTTCGCGTCGGATCGCGCGGGAACAATGGCTGCGAATGGCGACGTTTCTGTTGGGACTAAGCGTGATTCAGATCATCTGCTTGATTCTTGAACTCGCGGTTGTCGCGCCCACTCGATCCACGGCAGCCTTTTATGCGGTGTGCCTAACAACATTGCTTTGGATGCTCGGCTTTTTCGGCGCTGGCATGCGTCAAATGACCGGCACCAGCTCCGCGCGCTCCGTGCTCGCCTTTATTTTCGCGATGATTGTGAGTTCGGTCTTCCCGATACTTGCGTACTTGCTTGGCTTGATGCCCAAGGAAGTTTTGAAGGTCATCCTTTTTGTTTAAACATCATCAGTACGATGTAATCGTCGTCGGCGGCGGCCATGCAGGAATCGAGGCCGCCTTGGCCAGCGCTCGGATGGGTCGAAAAATCCTTCTCTTGACCCAGAACCTGGACACCATCGGCGCCATGTCCTGCAATCCCGCCGTCGGCGGGGTCGGCAAAGGACAAATGGTCCGGGAGATCGACGCGCTGGGCGGAGAGATGGCTAAGGCGGCCGACGAAGCTGGACTGATGTTCCAAACTTTGAACATCGGAAAGGGACGGGCGGTTTGGTCTCCGCGCGTGCAGTGCGACAAGACGGAATATCGCGTGCGTCAAAAACGTGTGATCGAAGAGACTCCGGGACTCGACGCCATCCAAGACGAGGCGGTGCGAATTTGGGTGGAAGGCTCTGTTCTCAAAGGCATCATTTGTTCGCGGGGAACCCGCTATGAGGCCGCCACCGTGGTGTGCACAACCGGTACATTCCTCAATGGCCTGACGCATGTTGGACTGGAGAGCCGCCCGGGGGGGCGCGGCAGCGAACCGCCGTCCTTGGGTATTTCCCAAAGTCTCTGCGAATTAGGCCACTCCATCGGCCGCTTGAAAACCGGAACTCCGCCCCGATTGCATTCCCGCTCCATTCGTTGGGAAGCCTTCGAGATCCAACGCGGAGACGATCCGGCGAAGCCTTTTTCCAGATTCACTCCTTCGATTAAGCGGCCTCAACTGACTTGTTCGATCGGTTATACCAACTCTCGATCTCATCAATTGATTCGCGATAATCTCGATCGTTCTCCTCTATATAGCGGCAAGATCAAGGCCTTGGGACCCCGCTATTGCCCGTCTATCGAAGACAAGGTGGTTAAATTCCCTCAAAAGGATCGCCACCAACTGTTCTTGGAGCCTGAAGGCCGTTCGACATGCGAGATTTACGTCAACGGTCTTTC
>JANPGH010000134.1:0-2856 GCA_031423795.1 Elusimicrobiota bacterium
GCGCCAGGAGGCATGGTACTGGGATCATGTTGCCGGACTGAGAAGGCGGGATCAGGCAGGGTGGCAGCGGCAACGAAACAGTAGACTGACTCTCAGGAAAGCGCGACGTTGCAGGACTGCCGCGCAGCGGCTTCGTTCAACACGGATTATAGGTGGAAAACCAGGATTTTTCCAGGTTGTGGATGAATAATAATATTGTGAAAGACTGCGGCTGGATCCGTTCGACTGCGGTGAGATGGTGTTGGAGAGGTTCGCGAAGGGCGGAAGGAAGTGTGGTGTAGCGATCTTTGTCGCCTTTGCCAGCGCGTACGATTAATTGGTTTTGGTCCCAGTCGAGGTCCTTGACGCGCAGGCGACAGCACTCGAGTAGGCGCAGGCCGGAGCCGTACAAGAGCATTGCCATCAGGCGAGGGGTACCGTGCATGTGGGAGAAGACGTGATGGACTTCCTCTTTGCTCAAGACTACGGGTAAGCATTCGGGGCGCTTGGCCCGGACTACTCCTTCGATTTGTCCGATTTTCTTGCCGAGAACATGGGTGGTCATGAAAAGTAATGCGTTCAAGGCTTGATTCGGGGTCGACGCGCTGACGTGCCCTGCGACCGACAAACGGGTGAGAAAACGACCGACAGAAATTTCGTTGAACATTTCGGATCCCGGGTCTGATTGCTCGATAAATCGACGGACCCAGGCAACATAGGCGGTCTCAGTCCGGGGACTCAAGTGACGGGAGCGGATGGTGAGACGTAATTGATTGAGAAAGTGGTGGGACTGCGTCGGTGGGCGGGAAGACTCGGTGGAGGGACTTTTCAGTTTTACTGCAAGCTCAACGATTTCGTCGGCAAACAAGGCTTTCAAACGACGGATTGTGTCATCGTCACACGGGACAGTCCAATACTTCTCGCTACCATTCCAGCTTCGTCCAGGGACAGTTTTAATTTTAGTGACGCGCTCCGGAGAATAGGGGATGATGGCGCGGTTTTTGGATGACTTCTAGTTTCGAAACGGCTCGCGAGCAGCCGCGTGCAGCTGCGCGGAGTGGATTTTTTCCTCAAGAGCTGCAAGGGTTGCGACTTCCGCCCGCAATTCAAGGGATTGCCTCGTCCCTAAAAATGGGATCCAACCGCTTTTTTGCTCCCGCACCGCCGCGTCCAGGCGCGCCTCTTCGACGGCGCTTAAGATGGCCCCCAACGCTTCCTGGCGTCCGGCCGGCGCAGACGCCAGGCGCAACTTCATGAAAGACGAATCGAGTGTCGCCCGCAAGCCGAAATGAGGGTGCGCTGTCACTCCGTCGGCCTCGTCGTTAGCGGGAACTTTTATGAATGCTGTGCGCGCGCGTTCTCGGGGTGAGCGCGAGGTATACGGTATCAGCGCGTAATCGGTTCGTTGGTCACCGAAGGTGCGGCCGCATATTTCGTCGCCATGGGAAACGCACAAATCACGCGCTTCTAGTAAATCGAGTAAAAGGGTCGCGTCGTGCTCCTCGGCGCCCTCGGCAAGGTCGCCGAGGAGCACGAATGGAACGTTCGCGGACTCGGCGCGCACGAATTCCGCGAGGAGAAAGATTTGTCCGAGACGTTGCGCCTTGAGGGGACCGGCCGTCAGGCGGACCGAGTAAGCGTCGAGGGCGCCCTGCGGCGTGCGTAGTCGCGCGCGAAGGATTGCTGCACCGTCGCCCAAATCACGTGCGGACCAGGACTCCAAAGGCCGCCGGCTCGTCACCGCGACGCCCAGACGTGGATCCGCGGCGCGGCTGGAGTGTCCGGCCGCCGAAGCTAAAGCGCCCATGTCTTCTGCGCGCCATACTTCTTGGAAAGCGGCAACGTCCGCATTGTCGGCTTCGAGTTCGCGAACGATCGCGTCGCGCCGCAGCGCCCAGCTGGGGTCGGCGCGCCGGGGGCCAGCGATGTTGAGGGTCAGGACGATCAGCGATAGCGTAGAAGCGGACACGCCGTTATTCTACGAAAGTCAGCGTAGGAGCGCGCCTTCGGCGCGGAGCATGCGTCTTTTCTGCGCGATACCACCGGGACCCGAGTAACCGGTCATACGGCCGTCGGCGCCGACGACGCGGTGGCAGGGAACTGTCGGAGCGAACGGATTCTTCCCTAAGGCCATGCCAACTGCGCGCGCGGCTTGAGGCTTGCCGATGCGCTTGGCGATCCAGCCGTAAGTGCGGACCTCGCCCTTCGGAATTTCCATGCATGCGTTCCAGACGGCTTGGTAGAAGTCCGAATGCCACTTCATCGCTTCGCGGATATTTTTCGGTAAGATTCGTTTCATTGAAAAATCTTAGTTGTTTTGAGCTTGCGCCGCCGCGGCAGCCGACGCGGGCTGGTCCATGGACTTGAGCAGCGCGTACGCCGCTTCATGGTAATTCTTCTCCAGAAGCATTTGGAGAGTCAAGGTGATCTCTTCGGTCAAACGGATGGCCTTGACCGACCCGTCGGTGATCGAGAAAACCGGCGTTCCAGTCGTGACGGTCGCCGAAACCAGGAAAACCCGGCCCCGAGGTTCCGCCCCAATAGCGATTACGGTCCCGGGATGTGTGATCGCCAGCGCGGTCGCGGCGTCCTTGTACTGCTTTTCGATGGTGGAGCGGCTCATTTCTGACGCGGCCGGAGCGAACGGCGACGTCGAGTACGTGTCTCCCCGGACGAAGCTCACTTCACTGAGATCGGCGCCGCAGGTGGCGTTGAAGGCCAGGGCGGCGGGGCTTTCACGCTTTAATTCCAAGGTGACGGAGGCGGACGTTCCGGACATCGACGTCGGCTCAAGAAGCATTTTCACGGCGCAGGCTCGAAGTAATCGCACGGACATAATCTGTACCTCACCTCGGCGGCTGGATCGACGAGCGCCGC
>JANPGH010000135.1:0-1721 GCA_031423795.1 Elusimicrobiota bacterium
TGTAGAGCGGACCAACGCGTGGCTCCAGAACTTCCGCCGCCTCGTCGTTCGCTACGAGCGATCCGCGTTGATCTTCCTGGGTTTGATTCATATGGCCTGCGCGCTCATCGCGCTCAAGCGGGTTGTTGGATGACTTCTAGACATGAGCCTTCCGTCTTGGGAAGAAGATCCCTTCCCGTCTGGACTCAAGGATGCGTTGCTCGACATCCTCATACGCAGCGAGTCCGACCATGCCGTCATCATCAAAGCGGTATCGTGCCTATCGGGGTCGTCGGAAACATTCTGGAGGCGCACGGAGATCAAGCTCGACGGTGCCTTGGCGCAGGCTTTCCGCGCCAATAAAAATTGGAGTTTTTATCCGATGTCCTACCTTTCTTGTATCCCCTCGGCGGATGAGACCAAGCCTCCGACGATACTCCAGGTGGACGCAGATTTCCTCGACCAGGTTATTGCGCACGCGCGCAGTTCCAACAACATAGGGGGAAAGTTCGGGGCGCTGGCGGATTATTTGACCCGGACAGCTCCGATTCATCGTAACATAGCTGTGCTCGAGCGGTTGGCCGTTGTGCAGCTACGCAAATACTCCGAGGGGGGATTGTATCGCGATCCGGGCGACGCCGCCGTGCGATTGACCGAGATCGCCCGACAGAGGCGCCTCTTGGATTTGAATGCGCCGCCACTCATGCTCGCCCTCAAGAATGACGCCGACGTTTGGCGAGAGTCGCTGAAGGATTTAATCCAGCGTTTTGTTATGCATCGCAGCGACGAATTGGCGAAGTTGGAAAGTATCCTCACGTCGGAGGGGCTGGTCTCGGCCTTGGCCGACACCATGCCCAAGAACGAATATTGCGACTTCGTGACGCAACTTTTGGCGCACAGCAATTTGCGGGACCCCGCGGTGTTTAAGATGCTCTTAACCTCGGTCGAATCGGCGCTTCGCGCCGATCCGCGGCGGGATTGGATTGTTTGCGTCGAAACCCGCCTCAACCGCAACCTTTACGTGGAGAACATTCCCATCGAGACGATGGCCCAGGCTTTCTTAGATTCGCTCCCCAATAAGGGCTGACCATGCCGGAATTTGACGCCGCGATATGGGCCCGCGTCATCGTGCCCGCAATTGTCGCAGGCATCGTTTTTTTCGTGATCTTCCCGGTGTTGATGTACCGGCGCATAAAGAAACTGCGTCAACGAGCGCCTCACGAGTCGCTCGAAGAATCTTCGGTCGCGCGCGTCGCCTTCACCGACACGATGCAGGAAGTTTCCACGATCGCCCGGCGGTCCACCGACTTTGCGCGCATCGTCAAGAGCGGGCTTTTACTCTTTCTTTTCGGGATGAGCACATTTTTTTTCGGGGTAATGAGCCTATTCAGCGTCACAAGCCTGATGTCCGGACATTTTTCTCTTTCTCTGCTCCTGTCCCCGGCGGTCGCGGTCGTTTGCGGATTCTTCGCCCGACTAACCTGGCACGACATCCGCGCTGCGGCCCCCTCCCGGCCGAAATAGTACCTTGGTCCTAAATTCGACCGGGTCCATTAACAGCACGGCTTAGGTCCCCGTCTCTTCGGGGCACCGACGCCAGATAAGAACCTATCCCAAAGACCCTGCGCATCGAATCGTGATGATTGCGCAGACAAGGTGAAGTAGTCCGAAATAATTCTCCGGCTTCTTCTCCCAGCGGATGAGAATACGGCGGAAGCGGTTCATCCAGCTGTGCGTGCGTT
>JANPGH010000136.1:0-5866 GCA_031423795.1 Elusimicrobiota bacterium
AATTTCAGTGTGACATCGCCGCTGCCGCTGTGCGCCTCGACGGACGATCCCGACACGCGGTTCCACGCCAGGTCGATATCGCCGCTGCCGGTTTCGACGTTGACGTCGATACCGGCGTCGCGAAGGACTATGTTTCCCGAGCCGACGCGCAGATAAGTCGCGCCGCGCCGACCGGCGGTGAATACGTCGCCGGAGCCCGACTGGCCGCGCAGGGCCAGGGGCGCGGGAGCGGTCACCTTAAAGCCGACTTCGCAGCCGTCATTGCCCCAAGATTTCTTGCGCGCGCTTTCCGCCTTCAAGAAAACGGTATCGCCTTTAGCTTCCATCGTGACCTTGCAGCGTTCTGGATATTTATTTTGGACGATTTCGACCTCGATGGTGTCTCCCGCGCGGACGTCGATGTTGCCCGAGGGAGTTTCGATTTCCAATTTTTTGATTCCCGTTGTCGCGAACGTCTTTTTGGGGTTGTCTGCCCCCCTCGTGACGAGTGCCGTCCCCAAAAACAGTCCTGCCAATCCGATTTTTTTCACAAGGTCCTCCGGACTCATTCGAGTGTTCCAAACCGCGCCAAGGCCCGCGACTGTTCCGCAGGTCAGCAGCAGCGTTCCGCCGACGAATCCGCCGAGCAATATTCCCGCCAAGGTTATGCCTTTTAACCCAAACCAGCCGATTCCCGACGCCAAGGGTGCAGCGGGCGTTGCCTTGTTCAGCCACTGCGAGCCGCGCTCGGCGACCATATAACCGAAACTGGCCACGGCCATCAACGCCGCGGCGCACCATCCCAGGATCGCCAAGGGGATCAGCGGGATACCCAGGATTGAAACGGTAAGTAACAGGAAGGAGGGTAGTATTAGAATTATCGCTAACGTGCCTACGCCCAAGCTGCGCCAAAAATCCAGGCGGATGGCCGAGGCGATCGTTTTAATCTCATTAGGCAGGAAGAATCCGATCAGGCCCAGCAGAAATCCGATGCCGGCGATGAAGGAAACAAACGCGATCGCCTTGACGACGCGGCTGGTGGGCGCGTCCTCGTGATCCGCATCGTCGACCTCATGAACGCCGGAGGCCAGCGCAAGCTTGAGGCCTCCCTTCGTCAATGCCGGCACGATTTTTTTTGAGTGCCCCCATGCCGACTTCGCTGATGGAGCCTTTGACCACCGCGCCGCCTTCCTTTTCCAAGCGCCCGCCGACCACCGACACGTCGCCGATGATCCTGGCGCCTTTGCCGAGCTTGACGTCGCCGCCGACGGTGCTCAAGTCCCCGTCGACCTTGCCGGTGAGGGTCACCGATCCGCCGATCGCCGTCAAGCCGCCGCGAGCGGAGCCGCTCAAGATGATATTTCCGCCCATCGAGACGCAATCTCCTTTCAAGACGCCCGCGACGGTGATGTTGCCGCTGGTGACGATGTTGTCGGACATGGTCTCGCCCTTCGACACCACCACATTATCACGGCGAATGTGATCGGCGTCGACGTTGACTTTCGCGAAGGTGGGCGTCGCGGCGAGTCCGCAGACAAGCGTCATCGAAAGTATCGGGATTTTTAAGTTCATCGGGTTCTCCTGGATGCGACGAATTTCGGGCGACGCCGGGTTGCGGCCATCATGAATAAGCCTGCGATGAGCCCCGCGCCGATCAATTGGAAGGGAAGTTGGACGGCTACGGAGCCCGCCGTGAATTGGATTTGCGACAAGACCTCGGCGATGCGTCTGGTTGCGCGCCAAAGCTGAGGAATTGACGCGACGGCGTGGACCAGGCGCAGTTCCGCCGCGGACACGGCCGTCTGCGGGTGGAGCAAGACGCGAAGCATCGCCCAAGCGGTGTCCGTGTGAAGGCGCGGTCGGACATAAGCTAAAAGCACCGCAGTCCAGACGACGGTGGCGCTGGCGGCGGCGTTCATCAGCCAAACGGTGACATGTGAAGGGGCGCGGGCTTGCCTGGCCGCGGCTGCGGCAGCCAGCACGCGGGAGTCAAATTTTGGGGAAGGCCGGCCTTCGGGGAGTGCGGCCACGCCCTTGGCGATCATGGCCAACAGAGCGCGGTCGCTGCGGCAATCGGGGCACTGAGTGAGATGGGCGAGAATGGAAGACGCGGCCCGCGGCGATAGTTCCCCGTCGAGCAGGTCCGAGAGTTTAGGTCGGGCGTCAGAGCAGTTCATCATCTTCCTCACCACGGTATACGGGTTTGCTGACGCATCGGTTTCATTTCTTTTCTGCGCCCAAGCCGACGGCTTCCAGCTTCTTCTTAAGCATGTCCCGGGCGCGGAACAGCCGCACCTTGACCGTTCCGGCGGATCAAACGCCGTATCGGGATCATCTAAAGGCGGAACCCAGCAGGCGCAATAGGAACGTGAACACGCGGTCGCGGTGGCGCGCCAAAAGCTCCGCGTAGGCGGAGTCGTCCCCGTTGCGAGCGCGACGCACGGCCGCGCGGTCATTATCGATTTCGTTCATGAGCCCGCGCATCAGAATACGCGGAGTTTGGCCATTCGGTTTCAAATAATCGATCGATGCGGGCAGTTTAACAAACCGTTGGCCTCACGCCCCCCTATTCGGGTTTAATGTGCAATGCTCATCAAAGACCGTGACCGACTGACTATCGACGCGATACTGGCCCTCGATGCGTCCCTTGCCGACGGCGGTACCGTAGGGTTTGAAGAGCTGCTTAAAAAAACGCGAGAGAACCCGCGCAGCGCAGACAATCTCCCGTTTGCCGACCAGACCCAAAAAGCTTTCCGATTTTTTCTCCACCGCGGCGACGCCACGGACGCCGTGAGCCTTGAGGACGCGAAGACGGCCTTGAAAGGCGACGCCCGACTGTTGCTGTTTGCGCCGGTAAGCGAAGTACGCCAGGATCCGCATCATCTGGAGGAATTTTTGGCCGGCGAGGCGCATACGCACCTGCCCTTCAATAACACCCCGATCATCGTCGGCTACGGCAATGGCCTCAGTATCAGCGTGCAGGAAGGCAGCAACGGGAGAAAATACGCGCGCAGCCTGGACGAAATCGTCAAATTCATGAGATCGCATCCCGCGGCTTCCAGCTTGTACTCGGATATCGAGATGCGCACGGGTTTTCAGCAGAAGATCGAGTCGGCCGACGACTTGGCGAAGTTCATGGCGGTCGACCCCGAGGAGGGCGTCGATTGGGTTTTGGACGTGCTGGCCATGACGACTGGCTACATGTTCGGGGAGGAATTCCCCAACGAGATCAAGAGCCAGCAAGCTTTCATCATGGAGATGAATTTGAAGGCCAAGGCGACCATGGATTTTCACCTCTTTGAGACCGCAAACAAGAAGCCTTATAAGCCCGCCTACGCACAGGCCGAAGCGGATTTGCGCAAGGCGTTGAGCGCAATCATCGCTTACGCGGAGAAAATGAATATTAAGACCGATGCGCGTTCTTTTGCCGAAGCGGTCTCCATGCTGGGCGCGCAGCCGGCTTCCCAGCCGCCGCGCCTATGGACCATAGCCGGCCGTTCCGCGGAGCATTACCGGCTTTTCCAAGCGGCCGTGAGTGCCGATTGTTTCGCCGGAATGGCCAGCTGGAACGACGTCCAAATTAAGCAGGACGAAGCTTTCCACCGGATTTCCAATCAAGTCGTGCTCAATCTCCTCGAATCGGTGTGCGTCAGCGCGTCGATTTAGCGGCGGCTCCGTCGCGTCGTTGTCATCGGCCTCGCGGTTCGCTATGATATTGGGAATGGCTCTGACCAAGGACGGCCTGCGCGCCCTCGTCGCCCTCCAAGACAAGGAAAAAGTGCTCGATGCGATCCAAAAAGAGATCGATGCGGTACCGCCGCGCATTGCGGCGCTAAAGGCCGACGTCGAGTCCGAAAAGAAACGCATGGACGCGGCCAAAGCCCGGACGCAGGATCTCGAGAAGAGGAAAAAATCCAAGGAGCTTGACGTCGCCGCCAAGGAAGAGGCCGCGCGCAAGCACCAGGGCCAGCTCAACGAGCTCAAGAGCAACGACGCCTACAAGGCGATGCAGATCGAGATCGACAAAGAAAAGGCCGCCGCCAACGACATGGAGACGGAAATCCTCACTTTGATGGTGGAGATCGACGAGGCGAAGGCCGCCGAGAAGGCGCTCGCCGCCGAGCTCAAGAAAATTGAGGACTTCGCCAAGGGCGACCTGGAGAAGCTGGAAGCCGAGATGTCGCACGCCAAGGGCCAGTACGAGGCCGCCAAAGTGGAGCGCGACGCCGCTCTTGCCCCGGTGCCGCCCGAGGCGATCAAGGTTTTCAACCATATCCGCTCGCGGGGCAAGCTCGACGCGGTAGTCGCCGTCGTCAGCGGCCACTGCGGCGCCTGCCAGATTTCGCTGTCGCCGGCGTTGGCGTTGGAAGTGGCTAAACTCAAGACGCTCACGACGTGCGAGAGTTGTCAGCGCATTTTGTACCGGCAAGAACTGCTCGTTGCGACGCCGGCGTAAGATTTAAGGGACGGCCGGGGGGTCGCTCGCCGTCAGGCGGGAGGAACTTCCGGACTCCGTTGAGCATGATGCCCGTCGAAAGGCGGGGAGGCGGGGGCCAAAACCCCCGTCGACGGAAAGTGGCACAGAAAGTTACCGCCCGCAAGGGTAAGGGTGAAAAGGTGGGGTAAGAGCCCACCGCGCGGCCCGTGAGGGACGCGGCATAGTCAAACCCCGTCAGGAGCAAGGCAGTGGGGCGGAGCGCGCTGCTCGCGCGAGGGCCGGCGAAAGCCGGTCACGGCCGCCCGGTAGCCGCATCAGAGAAATGACCTTCCAGGCCCGCAAGGGCTGGACAGAATCCGGGGTACAGGCCGTCCCTGTCTCCGTCAGACGAGGCGGGCGCTCGGAACTCCGAGCGCCCGATTCACATTTTACGGAAAGCCTTCAGTTCTTTCGCAAACAGCTTAAACGCTTTCACGTCGTCCCCGCCGGCCGCCTTGACGAGGATAGTCCACCAGCCATGGCCGCCGCCCTGAAGATGAGGGAAGCGTCGATCCACCCAGGCCGGGAAGCCTGAAAAGTGGGGCTTCTCCTCTATATAGACCTTGGCACGGATCCACGGCTGCTCGCAAAGCGAGATATGTAGCAGTTCCATGCTCGTCCGCCCCAAGTACATCGGCGGCCGCTTGATCACCGCCTCAATGTAGTCATACTTCGTCTTAATCGGCTTTCCTGACGCTTTCAGTTGCTTCAGGTAGGTCTTGTCCAACTTCTCGAGCGCCGCGCGCAGTGTCGTCAGCGTTGGCGCCGGGACATCCCCGATGCCGTAATTACGATAGCCCGAAAACAGCTGGGCGCACAGTCCGCGCACCACGTTTAGCTTATCGACCATTGATGCTGGCGGATCGCCCGGTCCCGTCAGCCTGGCGCACGCCTTGAGAACGAGCGCCTCGTCATCATAATGCCGCCCCGCCGTAAGCGTATGTGCCGCAGCAGCAAAAACCGCCTCATATTCCGTGCTTGATGTGGTCTTCATCGTAAACGTGGGACGCTGACAGGCTATCGTCATATTTTCGGTCAGCGCGGAGCTGCGATCGGTTCGGCCGAATTCTCATCCGCTACGCGTGCCCAAACTCGGAGTATTTCTAAACAACGACTTTCGGAATCAAAAAACTGCAATGGCTGAGGATTATTGAAATCGTTTCCAATTACATATGCAGCTGATATCCAGGAGAAATCTTGGGTCACTCGAAAAGAAAAACTTCCGTGAGCGTCGTTCTTTGCAAATATGTAGTCGGATTTCCCAGTTATATTACTGATATACGCATAAGTAATAGGTCATTTGGTATGCTGGATGCATGTCACGACCAATCGGCAGTCCAGCGCAGTTGGAGCAACGTCGTCTTCGTGCCCTCGAGCTGCTGAAGGCCGGCCACGGCGTGTTGTGGGTCT
>JANPGH010000137.1:0-4450 GCA_031423795.1 Elusimicrobiota bacterium
GTCCACGTCACCGATTGCGAGCTGGTCCGCAAGCCCACGATCGACACCGACTTCGACGTCTGATCGTCACGTCGATGTTCAGGTATGATGGCGATCCCACACCTGCCTGCGCACGTCCCGCCAGCAAGCCCAGCGCCATCAGCGCTCCGGCCGCCCACATCTTCATTTTCGTTTTCACTTGGTTTCTCCTTGTTTTGCTTTATCCGTTTTGTCGTTCTCCGTATCGACCAACAGGCGGTAGTACATGCGCGTTGGGATTTTTTGCTGGAGAACTTCGAAGCTGACGATGAAGAACAAATGCTTTCCACGCGTCCTAGGTGAATCGGGGATGTTCAACCGCAAGCTCGTGGTGGCGATACTATTGCCTTCGATTTTGAGGATTTCTTTCTCACCTTGGAGCCATTTCGGATCATCGGCCGCTTCATAGCCAGACGGGGGAAGGATCATGCTCTCCCAAGTTGGGATTGAGCGCACGCGGAAGTCAAGCTCTCGGTCGTTGGGGTTGACGATTTTGATCGTAAGCTTCCGATCTTTTCGCAGATCCATGTCGCGCCCCAGAGGGATGTCTGAGACCAGCGCGTTCACGGGCATCACCGTGAAGTCCAGGTTCGACAGCGATTCGTCGACGAATCGTTTTTTCAATTCCTCGTCGCTAGGCGGAGTACTGTCGACATGCAAAAGCAACTGGCTGCGCAACCCGACCAGGAACGCACGCGGTCCGTACGTGTGACTCCAAATGTCGGCCTGGAACTTCCGCCCCAAGAGCTTGGGATCATTCGGGATGGAGATGATCACATCGGAGACGGCTTCGCGATTGGGATCAAGCGTGAACGAACTTTTCTCCACGCGCACCCAGTCCAAGGATGGAATCGGAACGTAACCCGGCTTCAATTCGTCGGGCTGCGTCTTGATAGTCTGAATGATGAGATCGGTCGTCTCATCACCCGTATTGATGATGCGAATCGGGAGGTTGACCAGTTTGTACATCGAGTAGGTCTGCCCGATTTTGAGGTTTTTGATGATCACCTCGCCAAATGGCGTGCGCAGGCCTGCGGCCTGCGCATTCATAGCTGCGATCAGCAGGACCAGCGCCCTGATTACTGTCTTCATTGCTTTTCTCCTACGCGTGAGATATTATTCTCGCGTGCGTACGGAGTGTAGTCTTATAGTGCGGCCGAAGCCTTGTGCTTCAGCGAGGGGTTTAAGAAATTACTTTCGCAAATACTTCGTAATCGAAGAAGTATATATTCACCTACAGATGATTCTTAATGACACTAAATAACACGTTAATTCAGGTGTCGTTAAGCGCTATTAAGCGTCAGTGTAAAGTGAATAGCGCCAAATACGCGCCAGATGGCCCGGCGGAGTTGCGCAGCGGGAGGGGGACTACTTTCGCGGCGAGAAGCGGTAGCCGACGCCGTGAACGGTCTGGAGCAGCACCGCGGCAGAGCCCATTTTCCGCCGCAAAGACTCGACGTGCTTATCGAGGGTGCGCGTCTCCACACCGTCCGGGTAGTTCCAGACCGCCGCGAGCAGCTCTTCGCGCTTGAAGGCCCGATCTTGATGGCGCATTAGGTGCGACAGCAGGTCGAACTCCAAACGCGTCAACTCAACCGGTTTTCCGGCCATCAACGCCTGGCGCGAGACCAACCGCAATTCAACCGGTCCGGCGGTGAGTAATGTGACTGTTTCCTCTGGAGCTTCGCCGGCCCAGACCACGCGCCGCAACAGCGTACGCACACGAGCGAGAAAAATCGGCGGCTGGAAGGGACGGTGAATCACGTCGTCAGCTCCCGCATCAAGAAGTGCTACACCGTCGTTGCTATTAGACTTTGGATCGATGCAGAGCACCGGCAGGCGACGTAATTCGGGATTCTCGCGTAGGCGGCGAAGAAGAGTCGAACACTCGGCGCCAGACGCGTGGGCGATCACGAGCAAATTCGGGCGGGCGGTGCGCAAAGCCTCGACCACCGACTTCAGAACGTCGACGCCCTGAACGGTGTGTCCTTGCCCTTCCAGTAAAACGGTCAATTGAGCGCGTAATCGGGCTTCCTCGCTGACGATGAAAATATGCATCCGCGGCTTAACCTCCGAACACCGGATACTCTCCGAACACATCCTGCAGCGCACGAGTGATCTCTCCGACCGTCGCATATGACTCGACGGCTTCAAGGATGCTCGGAAGGAGATTTTTCGTGCCTTTCGCGACGGTCCGCAATGCCTCGAGCCGCGCCTCGACCTGCCGATTATCACGCTGCCGTTTCAATTTTTTTAGCGCGCGCACCTGTCCCTTCTCCACTGCAGGATCGATTTTGAGGATCGGCGGACTGACGTGACCGCTGGAATGGATATTCACGCCGACGATTTGACGGCGACTGGCGCCCAGGTCGGATTCGTGTCGGTAGGCGGTCTCGGCTATTTCGCGATGGAAAAAACCCTTCTCCAGAGCCGGGACGACTCCTCCCAGCTCCCGAATGCGCGACATCAGCGCCGTTGCGCGCGCCTCGATCTCACTGGTCATCGCTTCAAGAAAATAGGAGCCGCCGAAGGGATCAGGCGTGTCGACAACTCCAGATTCGAACGCCAACAGTTGTTGCGTGCGCAGTGCCAGCATGACCGCATCATCCGTCGGCAATGCCAGCGCCTCGTCGTAGGAATTCGTGTGCAAACTCTGGGTCCCGCCGAGAACCGCGGCCAACGCCTGATACGCGACGCGGGTCAAATTATTCAGTGGCTGCTGCGCGGTCAATGACACGCCCGCGGTCTGGCAGTGCATCGGCAGCATCCAGGAAATTTCCTTCTGAGCATGGAATTCTTCGCGCATCATCTTCGCCCACATCGAGCGCGCAGCGCGAAGTTTGGCTATTTCCTCGAAGAAATCGTTATGCACGTCAAAAAAGAAGGACAATTGCGAGGCGAAATCATCGATATTTAGACCGCGCTTGATCAGGCGTTCCACGTAATCTCGGCCATTGGCGAGGGTGAAGGCCAATTCCTGTACGGCGTCGGCTCCCGCTTCGCGGATATGGTATCCAGAAATGGAAATCGGGTAAAAACGCGGGACTTCATTGACGCAATACTCGATTAGGTCCAGGACCAATCGCAACGAGGGCTCTGGCGGATAGAGATACTCGTTTTGAGCGATGTATTCTTTAAGAATATCGGTCTGACAGGTGCCGCGGATGCGCCGAAAGGGCACTCCTTGCTTGCGCGCGACAGCCAGGTACATGGCAAACAGGACCGGCGCCGGAAGATTGATCGTCATTGACGTCGACACTTTCGCCAAATCGATACCGCGGAACAGCTCTTCCATGTCCGCGAGACTATCGATCGCCACGCCTTCGCGACCGACTTCACCCAGTGACCGCGGATCGTCTGAATCGAGCCCCATCAGCGTGGGAAGATCGAAGGCCGTCGAAAGTCCCGTTTCGCCGTGGGCCAGCAGGTACTTGAACCGGGCGTTGGTGTCCTTGGCCGTTTTGTGGCCGGAGAATAGGCGCATCGTCCAGGGGTTAACGCGATAGCCGCTACCCTTGAGGCCACGCGTGAAGGGGAACTGGCCAGGCCGTCCCAAATCGGTCATAAGATCGCGGCCGCCCAGGTCGCTTGCAGAATACTCGCGCCGCACCGGGATACCGGACAACGTCGCGGGCTCGATCACGGGTGCGGAAGGCTTGGCGACGCTTCGGACGGGAGTGGAATGCGTCATGCGGCGGGGGTCAATTCGATGCGCACGAATTGATGTTTGCCCATCTGCAAAACAAAAGAGCCAGGGGCGCGAATCGTGTCGTCGGCGGGGGCTTTGGCGCCGTCGATCTTGACTCCTCCCTGCGAGATCAAGCGGCGCGCCTCGCTGCGCGATTTGACACCGCCGGCGCGCAGCACGATCTCGGAAAGTGTCAGCCCGGACGGGACCATCTCCACGCGCAAATCTTTCGGAAGCTCTCGCTTTGAGAACGTGCTTTCAAAGTAGGCCAACGCCGCGGCCGCGGCGCTTTCTCCGTGAAAACGTTCGACCAAACGTCGCGCCAATTCCTTCTTGGCCTTCATCGGATGCTCGGCCCGAACGAAATCAAGATCCGCCTCGGTCAACAATTCGTAATACTGGAGCATCAGTTCGTCGCTGACGCGCATCGCCTTTCCGAAAATATCGTTAGGCGCATCGTTGAGGGCGATGTAATTGCCATAGGACTTCGACATTTTCTTGACGCCGTCCAGCCCTAAAAGCAGCGGCACGGTCAACGCCACCTGCGGCTCCTGGCCGGCGTCGACTTGCATCTTGCGCCCCATCAATAAATTGGTCAGCTGGTCGTTGCCGCCGAGCTCCACGTCGGCCTTGACCTCTACGGAGTCGTAGCCCTGCAGGATCGGGTAAAGCATTTCGAGAAGCGTCAGCGGAGAGTTCTCCGCGATTCGGTTTTTGAAGTCCTCGCGCGCGAGCAGCTGCTGG
>JANPGH010000138.1:0-3709 GCA_031423795.1 Elusimicrobiota bacterium
CAATTCGTATCAGCCGCGCAATGCCGCCGCAAGCCCGCTCTACCGGATCATCCTTGACCGGCTTGAGACGTACCTGACCCAGCGCGCTCGCCTGGGGGTCGTCCCAGTTGCGGCCTGTGCGCAAGCGTCGCTGCGGGCCTTCCTCGAGTGCGGCATCCCGCGCTTCGGCGTGGCGCGCTTTGCCTGCCCGGACTGCGGCCTCAGCCGTTTCGTACCGTTCTCATGCAAACGCCGCATGGCTTGCCCGTCTTGCGACGCCAAGCGCGCGGTGGTGGAAAGCACTCAGGCAATGGAGGAACTTCTGGCTGAGGTTGCCTACCGGCGACCTTTCCCCCAACGTTGGGCCGTTGTTAAGTTGAGTTCTTAACGAAGTCGTGCCAACGTTTGGAGCCCCCCGGACTCGGCCCGGGGGGGGGCTTCTCTCTGATAAGCTTAAACTTTGGGAGGCTAATGAGCGTTCTGACTCATCCCATCAAGTTTTCTGACACGAGGTAGACGGATAGGTACAACAGTCACCCTATCATCCAGAGCCGACACGTGCGAGGGGTTAATTTGGTCATACCCCTCGAGACCTTGGGCTTGATCCTTGGCCCAAATTTCGTCGATCAGGTTTGAATTAAACTTTCCGAGCGGATGAATGGCTAAACCGGAACTGTCGTGCAAAATTCGCACCCACGACTCTGCCATCCCATCGGTTCTCAGGAACTCACTGCCGCCATGCCTGCGCGGCACAAAAATCGCTTTGACTTCACTTTCCCCCAAAAAATAGGAACTGGCTTGCTCCAGGGATATGGAGAATTTGTCTATCAGGGTCATAATTTAAAGAACTGCCCGCTCGAACCATATGATCGACATCCCGAGGAAAAATGAGTCCCGACTTTTGTGAGATCACTCAACCGGTAAAATTCCACTTGCTCATTTCCTCCGATTTCCCTGCAGATGAAAAGCCATTTCTGATCAGGCGTAAACCAATGCCGCCCCTCTTGCATCCTGTGGTCGGAAATACGAACAGGAGAATGGTTGCGAGAAGCAATATCCATCAGGTACGCCCCGGATTTTCCCGAAATTGGATCCTCCTGATTAAACATAAGCCAACGATTGGCGGCCAAATCCAAAATTTCGCCCTCCACGGCGATCCTCTCTCCCGTGAGCTTGTTATTGATAATTATCGACAAATGGCCTGGCTGTTCGGAGAGTAATCGATAATATCTCCTCAAGTTGGATCGCGCCTGCCCATCGGTGTTCGAAATATTTATTTTCGGCGATTGCCCATAGAGCTCGCGCAAATATCTTTCCGGAGGATAATCATCTTTCCCAAACCTCAAACTCGCCCATGAACTGACTCGCGAATCATGCTGGAGGACTTCAACTGGATTCAAAGACCCCACCTTGGGGATAAAGGATTGAACGACGCCTTGGGGCGAGATCGCCTCCGGCAATAAATGACGAACCATCTGCCCTGCCGCCCCTTTGAGAAGCGTGCGCCTCGGAAAATTCAGCCACTCGCGCGCTTCCTCGAAAAAGCTCCGTTGTTCCACCCCACGACGAGTCCTATCATCCGTCCCAAGACGACCTAAAACAGTATGAGCTTGCGTTGCGGTCCGCTGACTCGCAAACCGAGGTCTGTCCAACTCCGCACCCGAGGGCGCCATGAGACGACGGAAAAATTCTCTGCGTTCGGGTATGGAGAAGTCCCGCACCTGGCCTCCCCAATCTTCAGCGGTTCGTTCAATCGACTCCACAAGGACCTCCTGAGCCTCTGATGCAAGGCGCTCCGCCTCGAGCTGCACCACGGCAGCGATTTGCGGCGCAATCCGCTCCAACGTGGGCAAGTCACTGAGCTCTTCGCGTAATTCGCCATGGGCCGCCAAAGGCGACGGCGAAGCTTGCGCCTCAAGCACACGCCGGCCCAGATCGGACGCATAGATTTCGACGGCCGCTTTGACTTCATGGGCACTTAAGTCGGCTTGAGGACCAAGTCTTGCGCGTCCCAAAACGCGCGTCAAGCTGTCACGACTGACCGGCCGCCAGGCGTCCAGGCGTCGAGGCACAGTCTGCGCGGCGAAACCGGCGCCGGCGGAAGAAATCAAGAACGCGCTGGATAAAATCGCGGCCGGAGACTGCACCCACGCGACAAGCCACGATCGTCGAAACCTTCTCATTGCCTTATTATAAAAATCGTCCCGAAAGAGGTTAAGGGCCCTTCGGGCTCTCTTGCGGGGATAAAAGGCCCATGGTCCGCAAGCGCATTTAGTGATGCTCTCCTGCCACTTTCGCCTTCATCGCCCCCCTTCCGCCAACCGAGCCAACGTCAATGCGCTCAATAGAACGGATAACGCAGAATAAAGTGCGTACTTTGGAATAAAAAAGTAAGGGTATACCTCGCCGAAAGCAGTGCTCCCAAGCGGGCCTGGAATCGTCTGAGCCAGGCCGAACGAGACCTGATCGAGAGCGAGGCCCGCAAACATACGGAGCTGAGGTGTCGGCTTCTGGCGATGATGCTGTGGGATCAGCACGGCGTGGCCGTGGGCGAAACGACGGTTTATCGAGTGCTCAAGCCGCTCGGGCTGGTCCGACAGAGACCGTTGGATCAGAGGCCGGCGGCGAAGGAGTGGAAGAAGCCGACGAAGGCGGTCGACGAGATCTGGCAGATGGACGCGACGAACTTCTTCATCCCAGGGTTCGGGTACTACAAGGCTATCCCGGTCATCGACGACCATTCGAGGAAGCTGCTGGCGTGCCCCTTGTTACCTGATGAGAGCGGCCAATCGGCTTCAGACGCGATCGAGATCGCCCTGGAGACAGCGCAGGGCGAGGGGCACGTCATCGAAACGCGCCCGATGTTGCTGAAGGAGCGGGTGAACCTTGTGGGTTCACGGCACGCCGGACGACTTGCGTGCGGCGCTGGGCAAGGAAGGCGAGGCCTACAACGAACGGCCGCATGAGGCGTTAAAGAACGTTTGCCCGAACGACGTCTACGCGGGCAGAAAAGACGAGGTGCTGGAGCGGCGGGCCAAGATCAAGCTGGAGACGATGGCGCGGACGCCGGAATCGCAAAGAGTTTCAGGTGGCGAAAATTCCCAAAGTCGCTGAAGACGTACAGTCCTCGCCGCTCGGCGTGGGGACTGGGTGAAAGCGCAAGACCCCGTCCTCCAGACTGAACACCCCGTCCGAGACCACGGCATGGTCGTGCAAGTGCAGGTTCACGCTTGAGCCAAAGCGCTGGAGCACGTGCAGCTGGGCGGGAACCGCGCCTTTAGGCGCCGCAACGCGGCGACGGTAGAAGTCGGTCAGCGCCGCGGCCATTATCCGATTGATCTCGCCGGGAAGGCGGGGGTTGCGATGCACGAAGTAACGCAGCCGCTTAGGCAGCACCAGGACCCACTGCCGGTAGGCAACCTCAGCCAGAAGTTCCTCCATTGCCTGAGTGCTTTCCACCACCGCGCGCTTGGCATCGCAAGACGGGCAAGCCATGCGGCGTTTGCATGAGAACGGCACGAAGCGGCTAAGGCCGCAGTCCGGGCAGGCAAAGCGCGCCACGCCGAAGCGCGGGATGCCGCACTCAAGAAAGGCCCGCAGCGACGCTTGCGCACAGGCCGCAACTGGGACGACCCCCAGGCGAGCGCGCTGGGTCAGGTACGTCTCAAGCCGGTCAAGGATGATCCGGTAGAGCGGGCTTGCGGCGGCATTGCGCGGCTGATACGAATTG
>JANPGH010000139.1:0-19041 GCA_031423795.1 Elusimicrobiota bacterium
GGGGCGCCTGAGGTGAAGGTGGCACCGTTGTACCAGTTGCCAAGGGCAGCGCCCGAGGAGAGAGCCAGCGAGAGATTTTGGACACCGGCGGGCGAGTCGGTGGCGGTGCCGAGGATGGAAGGGGCGGTGGGGCCGAGGAACGAAAGATAAGCGGCCGTCGGTGTCGCGGTCGCGGCGTTTATGTCATAGGTAAACGCCGCCGAGCTGATCGCGGTTTGGACGTTGCCCGGGGAGTCGGTCGCCGACGATACCAGCAGGTAATTATGCGCCTGCGTCCAAGGCAGCGTCGCAAACGTGAACGACCATGCCGTCGGAGTTCCCTGCGCGGGAAACCAGGCGGGGCATGCCGTGGCGAAAGTGTTCGTCACCGGGCTAAAGCAATTAGGCGAAATGATGGAAGTATCCTGGATGCTCAGCGAAACCGTCGAAAGTAAAACGTTGTCGGAACCGACGCCGCTGACTGAAGCAAGCGTATTGCGATAGGCGCCGTCCAAGGGATTGGAGATGCCTGTGATCGGCGCGCTATCGTCGTACGTAAAGGTCGATCCGCGGACGTTTCCGAAGAGCTCGATATTCCCCCCACCGTTGGCGCTGTCGATGGCAGAACTGGTGATGTAATAGGACGCGCCAGAAGTCAGATCCGTTATCGTCGGGATGTTGGACGAGGACAGGCTCCAGGACGATATATAGACCTGCATGCCTTGGGGCGGCCCGAGCGATACCGGCGACCCGCTCCACGGAGCAAAACCCGGCCAATACAGGCCGTCTGACAAACGTTTAATCTGGATGCGCACGTTAGAAATCGTACCGGGGTTGGACAACGGCAGATCCGACGCTGTGCCGGTGATGGCGGGCAAAGTGTTCACAATATTGCCGTTGCTGGGAACGACAATCCCGGATCGGGGCGCCAGGGAATCGTACACGAAGGTCGCTGACGCATAAGGTACCGAGTACGTGCCGGCAAGGTTCATCGAGCGCGCACTCGCCGTGTACGTGCTGCCGTCGAGGAAGGCCAGGCCCGCGGGGCCGCTGGACAAGTACCAGTTCGCCCACGAAGTCATGTAGGTGGCCATCGCCCAGCCCAATTCGGAATTGCCCTGGCTATACGAGAAGCCGGTGGCCGGATCTGCGTACTGGTTGGTTCCGGTGTTTTGGAATCGGATCTCGACGCGGGAGACCGCGTTAGGGGCAGTTGCGCTGGCCGTTCCCGAGGACGGCAAAACCGTGGCCAATTGTTCGCGCGTCGATGTCGGCGCGGTGAGCGTAATCGTCGGGCGGGTCGCGTCGTAGCCGAACATGATCTCGGCTGTCGCAACCTCGGTGTTGCCCGAAGCAGCACCAATCGCATTGTCCTCGCCCCAGACCTGCAGCGAGTAAGTCCGTCCGTTCATCCAGGTCAACGTCGGCGTACTGGAGGCATAGCTCCAGGTTTGGGTCAATGAGTTGTAGGAAACAGTACTCGCGGTAACCGCGGCCACCCATGTGCTGGTGTTGTGGCTCCAGAAATAGTTGTTGTCTAGGCGCTTGAGATACATTCGTACCGTCTTGACTCCGGCGCTAACCTGGCTGGTTTGGCCCCAGAAGGCGTCGACCGACGGCCCCGTCAACGTTGGAGGCGTGGCAGCAAAAGTGCCGGAGACGGGGAAGGTCACCGATGAGGTCGGCGACGAACGATCCACGTAGTACTGGGAGATGTCGGGCGCTCCCAGGATATTTGCCGTATTGATGCCCGCCACCGTCACTGTGAAGGTTGTGTTGTTGACCGCGCTCCAATCCGGCAACACTTCGCCCGACGGCGGGTAGGCCCAGGTTCCCAGCGCGGGATAAACGACACGCGTGGCCGTCGAAATGGTCGCACCCGAACATCCGACCCACCCCAGTGCGACCGTGCCGCCCCAACACAGCCCCGTGTCCAATCGGCGGAGTTGCAATTGAATGCTGGCGGTATCGACATTGGCCGTTCCCTGCAAGGCGTTCAGCAAATTGTAATAGGAGTTGTTGGACGGCGCGGTCACATTGACAATGGCGGGTGGTGGCTGGAACTTCAATACCAAACGACTCGGGCCGCCGACAGCCTGGGGACCCGAGTAATTGCCCGCGAAATCCGTAGCACTTGACAGAATAATGTAGTTCGATAAGTTGTGTAGATTAGCGTCCAACGTCGGCGAAGTGAAGGTCCATACGCCCGTTCCACGATTAAAATTAACGGCGTTCCAGATCGGTGCCCCAGGCGATACAATCCACATCGACAGAGCCTCGTTCCAATAAAAACCCGCATTCGGGTCGCCACCGTTAGTCGGATCGTTCTGGATGCTGATCGTCATACCGGAAACGTCCGCGGAAGATGAGTTCACGAGTAGATCAGCGGCCGTTCCGGTGATCGTTGCCAGGCTCGTCGTCGAATTGCCATCGGGCCCGGTCGGAGACACGATGCCGCTGACTGGAGACGTCGCGTCGAACGTAATGGTGGAAACAGCGGTATTTCTATTCGGCAAGACCCCGGTATTGCCGGCGACGTCCTCGGCGTAAGCGCGAATCACGTATTGGCGGCCGTCCGGGGAAGAGTCGCCGTGAGTCCAGTTCGGCATGTTCGATATGGTCCAAGAGCTGACGTAAACTGTGCCCGTACTGACCACGGGAGAGTTTGTCCACGCCGCCGTTGCGTTATTCCACCACGCGCAAGCGCCGCCGCACGTCGCAATCGAATGCGGCGCCGCGGAAATATCCTGGATCTGAACATAGACCTTGGACACGCCTGAGGGAAGATTTCCTCCCACCGAAGGATCAGAGAAGGTGCCGCTCGACATGGTGAAATTGTTGGTGCTAATGTAGGCCGCCGCGGTCCCGAGACGCGAAAACGTCAACGACGGCGTGGATCGATCGACGAGGAACGTGGAGGTCGCATACGCGGAGTCGTATTGATCCAACAGGTCATGCGCCTGCACCACAAGGGTGTAGCGATAACCGTCGCCGAAGGCCGACTCAGAAATCGCTGGATTCTGGCTTTGGAACGTGCCCAAATTGCCGACCCCTCCCGTCAAGGTCGTCGTCATATTAAAGCCCTGGTCGACGGCATTCCAACTGATCGTGTCCCAATAACGGGTGTTGTTCAAGGAGTCGAGGCGCATGGCTTTGAGCCTCACTTCCGCCACGCCCACCCCGACCGTCCCACTCGCAGACTGATCGTCGGCCGTTCCCACGAGAGGCGTGATATTGGCTGCCAGCGTCGAATTATTGGCTGGCGAAGTAAAGGCTGCCGCCGGCGGGAGGAAATCGACTTTCAGAGTATTGCCGCTCGTGCTGGGGACTCCCGATCCACCGCGATTATCGTTACCAGCGCCATCGACGGAGCGAGCGTACACGGTATAACTTCGCGGGACGGGGAAGGCGCCGACCACCGCCGTCAACGAAGAGTCGGTGAACACCCAACTCGATTGATGGAGGGCCGCCGAACGCCAGGATGTCACACTATTGAAAGGCGCGAACGTGGCACCGTTCCAGAAATTGCTCAACACATCCTGAATGGCGACGAACACCACCGCCCCTGTGGGCGACGTGTTCTCGACAAAAGTTCCGGAAGACAGGAAAAAACCAGTCGCGTAGGAGTTATTCACTGGCGTGCGAATCGTCGTCGTCGGTGCTTGCGCATCGTAGGAGAACGCGTACGACACATCCGCTCCCGCGTTGCCGGTGCGGTCGACCGCGTGAGCGAACACCGTATAGGATTGTCCGTCAACCCAGGTGGGGATGACGTCGCCGGCGGGACTGGACGGCGGATAGCTCCACGAGGCGGGATCGGCCGTGGTCGTCGACACCGAACGATATCGAACGCCGGACGTGAAGCCGGATCCATCCCAATAGTCAGACGCTTGGTTGCGTATGGCGACCTGCACGGATGCGATACCCGATTTGACTTCTACCGCACCGATCCAATCCACCGCCGTTCCCGACAATGTCGCCAGTTGTCCCAACGCATAGAACGGTTGGCTGGGAACGCCGATCGTTACCGACGGTACGTTGACGTCATAGGTGAAGGTGGCCGTGGAATTGAGTGGAGAGAGATTGCCCGCGAGGTCTACGCCTTGGGCGAAGATTTGATATTGCTTGTTGGAGATCCAAGACACGCCGGGCAAAGTGAACGGATTGGTTCCCACCGCGACCAAATAGCCTGTCGATGCCGGCGCCGCCCAAGACGATCCGTTCCAACGAAGATTGTCGGTGAGATTGTCGATCTGAAGTTGGATCTGGGCGACTCCCGCGGGAGAGTCGAACGACGTTCCTGTGATCGTCGCAATTGGATTAGCTGTACCGTAGTATTGATACGAGGAGGTGGGAAGGGTCAACACAACGGAGGGACCGACGCGGTCCAAGATTAGGTGGACCGTGGTCGGGGTTTCGAGATTACCGGCGTTGTCCAGTGTCTGGACGGCAAGACCGTACACGGTGCCGTCGGCCTGCGTGATCGTCGGTGAATTCTGGCCTACAAGAGCTCCAGGGTATTGCCAAGTGACAGTCCCCGTTGAACCCGCAAGCTGGATGGGAAGCTGGGTAACCACATTGGCTGCGCCCCAGGCCGCGCCGTTCCAGTAATAGCTGCTCGCGGCAACCACATACCAAACGCGCAGCACGTTGGATGCCGCCCCGGACAGGTCGGCGTTGGACGTGCCCCCGATAACGGAAAGACTCTTGAAAAAGCCGGACGTCGTGGGCTGAGTCACCCGCGAAGATGGAGGCGTATCATCAACGATGAAAGACACGAGGTTTTGACCCGGAGTAAAAACATTGGTTTGATTGCCGACGATCGCTCCCGAAATATCGCGGGCCCGGTCAATCGATCGGAATTTGGCGTAATAGCGCTTGTCGCTCAACCAGTTCGATCCGTTGAAAATCATACTCCAGGTCGCCGTGCCCGTCACCGTCTGCCACGAATTTGCCTCGGACGTGATGGAGGAGAAGTACGTCCCGTTATAGGTCGAGAACCCAACATAGTAATAACTGGTGCCACCCAGCAGATACCATAGAACGGCTTGGTCGCTTTGCAACGCGTCGTTGGACGCATACAGGAGGGCTTCCGCGTCGGCCGCCGTCCCGGTCAGCGCGTTGCCTCCGTTGAGCACGGACGACTTATAAGACTGCCCGTCTACAGGAATCGTGAAGCCGGCCGTCGGCGGATTTTGATCGATGCTCATCGTGCGGCTGGAGTTTGGCACAGCGTACGACGCTTGAATGTTCCCGGCGTAGTCGACGGCCTGGGCGGTGATCGTGTAGTACTGTCCGTTGCCGACGGACGTATTTAACGCCGAGTTGGTATATGACCAGGGACTCGTTCCGACCGCCGTAAAGAAGTGCGGACAGGCCAAGTTAAATTGAGACGCGGCCTCGTTCCAGCAAACGAGATTCTTGTCGTCCTTGATCTCGATGTTCACCGCCGCGATGTCCGACTTGAAGTGGCTTGCGTACACCCCCGCGGGGTCGAACGCGGTTCCAGAAATCGTCGTCAAATTGAAGTACACCTGGCCGGAGCTCGGCTGGATCAGATAACCGACCGGAGTGGTGGTGTCGAACACGAACGTAAAGTTGGGCATGGACCCCTCGGCGACGATATCGTTGCCCGCCAAGTCGGCCGCATGCGCATAGATGGTGTACAAACCACCGTCCTGCAAGGCGAGCGGTGATCCGACCATCGTGTTCGTGCTCCAGGAGTACGTGGGCGGGTTGCCGGCGGAATTGAACGCGGTCGGATCCGTGGTCAAGTCGAGCGACCCCACCTGAAACGACGAGCCGTCCCAGTATTGGCTGTTGAAATTATTTTTCAGCCGGTATTTGAGGTTACCGATGAGCAGAGAGTTCCCTACCAGGCTGACGCCAACATTGCCCGGATCCGTCGCCTGGCCCGCGACCGTCAACGGCGAAACGGCCGCAGCGTTCAAACACGTGCCGGCACCCGCGCACGCAACGCCGCTCGGGGCCGTCAACGTGACGCCGGGGACCGTCGCGTCCCAAACGAACGTGATCGCCGTCGCCGGTCCCGCTTGATTGGCGCCGTTATAAGGAGTGACTGTCAGCGTGTACGAGGCGTTAGCCATCGTATACGGAGTCCCGAACGTATAGGTCCAGTTTTGCGCCCCCGCCCCGATCACATTGACCGGTGTGAACGTCGACGCCACGTTCGACCACACCCCGTCCGTGTCGTACCAATAGCTTGTCGGCGACGTCAGCCGTTGCAGGTGCAACTGAACGCCTCCGGTGTTCTTCATATTGATGCCGGAACCGACAATCGTAGTCACTCCTCCGAATGAATTGGGGCCATACTCAAACACTCCAGGATTGACGGGTTGGCTGACCGTGGTCACGGCCGCTGGAGATTGCAGATAAAACCGCGCGTCATAGGAAACGTGCGCGGTTTCCACGTTGCCCGCGACGTCCACGGCCTGCGCGGTGACCGTGAACGTGGACTGGTTGTCAAACAGGACGGTGGAAGCGTCCATCGTCCATGAATAGGTGGACGACCCCGCGATATAGGATCCAACCACGCCGGAAGACAGCGATATCGGCACACCTTGCCAGCCGACTCCATTCCAATACTTACCCGCGTTCGGACCGGCGGTCTCTTGAATGGCGATTTTTACGACGCTCAACTGCCCGGGCCCGATATCGCTGGCCGTGCCGTAAAGAACGAAGGACGATGTGACCGAATTCGTTGGCGCCGTCGCGATCGAAACGGGCGGAGTCGTATCATAGACGAACGTGCTAGTCGCATAGGCGACCTCGGCATTGCCCGCGTTGTCGATGGTCCGGGAATTGACCGCATATACGTGATTTGACGTCAGTTGTCCGGAACCGAACGCATAGCTCCAGGTTCCGCTCGAGCCGCCGACGAAACTGGTGTTCAGGAAAATGGACGTCGGCGACGTGAAGGCAGAGCCCGTCCAATAATTCGTCGAGCCCGTGATGTCGGCGACCGCGATCGTCACGCTGCTCACGCCAGATTCATATTTACGCGTCGCGGTGCACAACCCGCCATTCAGGGTGCAGAAGCGGTCCTCCGCCGTCCCCGAAATAGTGACCACAGTCAGTTTCGTGAAACCGACGTCGGCCGGCAACGTGACGCGCGAAGTCGGCGTGGTCAAGTCGACGGTAAACGTGTAGGTCGAGTACGTCGTTTCGGTGTTGTTGGCGGCGTCCTTGCCCTCGGGATTAACGCTATATTGGTAACCATCCTCGAAAGCTCCGGTAAAGTTGACGAATTTCCAGGGATTGCCCGGGATTAGATTCGTGTGATCAAAGCCGGGATCGCCGCCCTGCCAAACCGTATTGAACAGGCTCCAATATTGGCCATCGGAACGCTGCACGCGCAGCAGATTGTCGGCAACACCACTCGGATTGAGCAACGGGTTGGCGTCCTGCGCCGTCCCGGTGATCATGGTCGGCGCGAAATTCGCGTAGGCCGGCGGGTATCCCACTCGGGAGATGGGCGCGGTATTGTCGAAGGTAAAGGTCCAGGCGGGAGAACCGTCCGCATTGAGGTCCGCGTCCAGCTGACCGTTGCTCGGGGTCGCGCTTTGATTGCCCGCGACGTCGCTGGCGCGCACCCACAGGCTCAACCGGCGCGACTCCATCGAGGACGTGGGCGGGAACGACTTCGACCAGCTCGAAAGACCTGCCGCCGTCTGCCATTGGGAATAGCGGGTCGCGGGCGTCCCATCCCAGTCGGTACCGAACACTCCCGTCGTTGCGCCGTTCCAATACGCCTGCGCATCTTTAAGTTTGAGCAAGATCTGAACGCTCGTCAGTCCCGAGGCGCCGTAGGACTGATCGTCTGCCGCGCCGCTCATCTGCCCTAATGTTGCCGCGTTGACATAGGTATTGAACGCCGGCGTGGTGATCGTCGCGGTGGGGGCTTGGTTGTCGTAATGGAAGTAAGCTCCGGAAGTTCCCGCTGTCGGATTCTGCCACACGTTGCTGGCATTATCCTGCGCGACGACGACCACGCGGTAGGTGACACTCGAGGCCAGCAACGCCGCCGGAACCGGCGTCGACCAATTCAGGCTGAATTGCTGGAGGGTCGTGCTTGATACCTGGGTCCACGCCGATGACGGCGGCGCAGTCGGCGGATCGGTGACCGAGAACGACTGCAGACTCCAATCCCACCATTTGCCCACCGCCGCGACATTAGAGCCGGCGACATACTGGACGGCCGAGAAAACGGCTTGGACTCCCGAGGGATTGTTCCCATTTTCTGCGGACGAGCCGGTGAATTGCGCCAGAGAGGAAACATTGGCCCCGTTGGCGGGAACGGACACCGACGCCGTAGGGCGCGACACATCGAAAGTGAACGCCTGGGTTTGCCCTGCGGCCGACAATGCCGGGTTCGTCACGAAGTTGACCGTGTTGCCGACATTGTCAACGCCATAAACATAAATCGTGTAATTCGTGCCGTCCGTGAGTTGCGCCGCAAATTGCGGCACTGAGTATTGCCAATACGCTCGTCCCGTTACATAGACCTGGGTTGACCAGTAAATCGTCGCTTGATTTTGAGTGAAGGTTTTTGCGGAATCATCCCACCACATGTCATGCGCCGCTCCGGATGAAATCGCCAGCCACACTTGCGCCACCCCCGACGCACGGGCGCCAACGTCTGAGACCGTTCCCCATGTATATGTGCTCAAACGAGTCGATTCGATATTGTTTGAGTACGGCGGGTTGGAAAACGTCCCGTTGGTGGGAAACGAAACACCGAGGCTTGGGCTGGCCAGGTCGGTGGTAACACCGTAGACGGGAGGCGCGGCTTCCACATTGCCCGCGTTGTCGGTCGCGCGCGAGTAGAGGTAGTATTTTTGAGCGTCGGAGAAAGCCCCGGACAACGATGCATAGGTCCAGCTGTTGGCGGCCAGCGTCGCCGTCGACCACCAAGGAGTGGTGAAAGTATAGGAAGACCCGGTCCAATCGGGACCGGTCACGGGATTGGTGGTGATCCTCACCTCCACCTTTTGCGGGCCGGAAAGCGCAGCACTCACCGTGCCCGTGATGCTGCCCAAGGCACTGAGGAAGGACCCATCCGTAACGCTCGTCATGGTCGAGGTTGGCGCGGTTGCGTCGACGATGAAAGAAGTGGGAATAGACCAGCCGCTGATATTACCGCTCGAGGGAGAAACGTTTCCATCACCGAGCGTCGACGCGTCATGGGCCTGCATCCGCGCGTAGAACTGATGGTCGGCATTGACGACCTCCCCCGATCCGCGCGACCAGCTGTTGGCGCCGGTGGCCGCCGGCAAGGAAAGGGCAACCCAGCTTCCGCCGGTCGAGCTCCAAGTGGAAACCGTTGCCGTCCACTGCGTTTGGTTCCAATAGTAACTGGTCCCGGCAGACAAATACCATAGCTGCAAATCGACGCCCGTGCCCACCGGCACGCCGGCGGCCGTCGTGTTCACGGTCGCGTCGTTGGTGACGCCGGTGATTCCGGAGCCAGCCATCGTCGCCGGAGTGTAGGACTGCGCCTCGACCGGAAATGAGATACTGCCCGTGGGCGCCGTTTTATCGACCGAGAAAGTAACCGACGACCCGTTGCCGCTGAAATTGGTTTGAGCGTTGCCGGCGGCGTCTGTCGCCACGGCGTACAGCACGTACCGGCCATCGGCCAAGTACGCGTCCAAACCGGGCCCGCCGGCCGTGTAAACCCATGAAGACGCATACACCGCCGCAGAGAGCGGCGTCAAGGCGCCGCTCCAGCCGCCGCCGCTGAAATAGCTGCCGTCTTTTTGATACTGCAAGTACAACCGCACGAGGGAAACGCCCGACTCCGCCGAGGACGGGTCCGCCGGCACGGGGTTGGGATCGCTCAATGTGCCCGACAGCGCCGGCAAGCTATTGATGACCCCCGCAGAGATCGGCACCGTGACCGCCGCCGTCGGCACGCTGACGTCGTAACGGAAAATTTGATTGGACGTTTGCGTCGCATTGCCTGCCTGATCGCGGATCGAGAAATTCGCTTTATACTCATAGCCATTCACGAAAAGTGAATTGGCGGCCAGCGCTGTATCGCTATAGGTGAAAACTCCTCCGCCGATGAATTGCCCCGGCAGCACTGCGTCGCTCGAGGTAAACACCGTCCCGTTCCAGCGTGCCGAGTCCGAAGACCGGATCAAACGGAACTTGGCGCCGCTAATAAGAAGCAATCCCGGCGCGACGTCGGTAGCCGTTCCGCTTAATGTGGTCAATTGTCCGCCGCGATAGGCGGACTGACGAGGTGACGTCAGGCCGACCAGGGGCAAATCGCCGTCGACGATGAACGTGTTCAGCGCATAGGGATAGGTCTGAACCGTTGCGCCGTTGGCCGCGCGAACCTCGGCGGAAAATCGGTTGGAGCCATCCGGCCACAACGACGACGTATTGAAAGTCCACGACAAGTCGGGAGTGCCGTTGAAGCCGCAGGTCGATTGGCCGACTACATACTGCGGAGGCGTGGTGCAGCCGACCAATGCTGTCGCCGTCGACACCCAGCCCGACGCACCCATCCAGACGGTGTTGGGCGACGCGGATAAATTCACCAAGCGCACCTGGGCGGTCGTGGCATTGGTCAGGGTTCCAGACAACGTGGTCAATCCGCTGGGCACGTAATGCGTCTCTATGGCCGGCGGAACGTCCAAGGTCGCCGACGGCGTCGGCATGGTGTAGTCGAGATAGATGAAATTCGACGGAGTTCCCCCCGCCGCCTTCGCGCTTCCGCCGGCGGTTTTATCGGTCAGCGTCCCGCTCAAAATACCCGTTCCCACCGCGGTATGATTGGTCGCGGAGTCGAAGGCGACGGCCAGTATCTGGTAGGAATTCCCAGCCGAGAAGATGGGCGTGGAAACCCCGGTGAGGCTCCAGTTCGCGCCGGAAACGGTGGCGGTCACCAAACTGACCTCGGTAGGCGATGAGCCCCCGACGCTGAAGGACTGCGTGACGGGACTCCACCACTGCTCACTGCCGGCCGACGAGCCAGTCACCTGGCGGTACGCCACGCGCACCTTCGTCAAGAGTCCAGGAGAGGTGTCCGACGCCGTGCCCGCGATGCTCGTCAAAGCGGAGGACAACGGCGTGGCGCCCGGAACGGTGACCCAAGCGTTGGGCGCGGTGACGTCGTAGGTGAAGCTGTTGGTGAAATAGACCGACTGCAAGTTACCGGCCAGATCGGTCGCGCGCGCCCGAAAATTGTAAACATGGGCATCATCGAGATTATTGGGCAGTAGCGTATCGGTGAAGTCCGCATTCGGGTAAGTCCATGTGAAGGTGCTGCCAGTCGCGGAGCCCGATGTCGGCGACTGCCACGCCGTGCGCCAGACGGTATTACCCACATCCGAGACCCAGCTCGCTCCGTTCCAGTGGGTGCTGTCGGTGACGCGCTCGATTTGAACCTCGACCTTGACGACTTTTCCAGGCGCGGGTTGAGTGGGACTGGGATCGGTCGCGGTTCCCGACAACGTCGGCAAGGTGTTGAAGGTCAAGCCGCCGACCGGATATGCTGGCGCGGCAACGGGCGCAGTCGTGTCGAAGAAATAGGTGGCGGTGGTGACCGTCACTTCGACGTTGCCCGCGCTGTCGATGGCCTGTACCATCGCCTGGTAGGACGCCCCGTTTTGAAGATTGGAATTAAGCAGGAAGGTGCTTTGCGTCTGCGCGCCACCGCTCCAATTCGCGAAATACCCCGCGCCGTTCATCACGTCGGCGCATTGCGCGACCACTCCCCCCGTCGCGTTCCATCCAGAGCCACCGATGCGCCAGCACGCACCGTCCGACAACCGTCGCATTTTCACGCGAACTTGGACGACGCCGGAAAATCCCGGATCGCTATGGGACCACGCGATGCTGGGCAGCACCGAGGCGTCGTTGATTTGGAGCTGGTCGGCGGGAGTGATGATCGCGGAAATCGGATTTTCCGTGTCATAGCCGAACGTCGTGGTCGACCAGTTCAATTCGTAGTTCCCGGCGCGGTCCACCGCGCGATAATAGACCGTGTAAAAGCTTCCGCTGCCGAAAGGAACGCCGGGGACATGCCAATTGATCGAGGAGACATTGACCGTCGAATTGGCCACCTGCCAGCCAGGATCGCTTCCGACGAAGCTTGCTCCGTTCCAATAGTTTCCGGAGTTGTCGCGCAGCTTGTACACCTCGCGATACGCTCCCGACGTGGTGTCTCCCGCCGTACCGCTGAGAGCCGGCAGCGTGTTCACATAAACCCCGTTACTCGGCGTTGGGGCGATGACGTAGGACGTCGGATTATCGTTGTCGTACTTGAAGTAGCCGACGTAGGCCGGAGGATTGTTAACGCCGCCGTTGGAGTTGCCGTTGCCGACTCCGTTATTGCCGGTGCAATTGCCCGGCGTGTTGCAGACATACTGCGCGATCATGTACTTCTGGCCGTTGACCCAGCTCACGCCGCTCAGGCTGTAATTCCAGGTTCCTAAATTGTTCGACGCCGTTGTGGGCAAATACCAGTAGTTGTCGGCGCCGTTGGCGGCGGTGGTCGTGAAGGTTCCCGCCGCCGTGAGGAAGTTCGCGGGCAGCGCCGTGATTTGCGTGTAGACCCGGATCGTGTTGTAATTCGTCGGATCCATAACCGAATCGAGGACCGTGCCCGAGGCGATCGTCACGGAATTGAGCCAGGCGGGGCTGGCGGACACCGTGCTGAGGGCCGGGGCGGTTAAAGTCACCGTGGGATTGCTCACGTCGTAGTAAAAGATCACCGGTGAAGACGTGTTGCGACGGCCGAAGGCGTTGGTCGCCGCGGCTTGGACCGTGTACAGCGCGCCGTCGTTCCACGCCGGGATCACAAGCGTGGGATTACTAGCGGTAAGAATGTTGACCGACACCGGCGCCAGCGCGGGCGCAAACGACATGTTCGGCGATCCGGTAGGCGCCGACGTGGTCAGCCAAATTAGCCCGGGAACAGCGCTCCAGGACGAACCCGTCCAGCTGAAGCTGTTCGTGTCCGTGTAAACGACTTCCATTTGCGAGACGCCCGCTCCGGTGGCGCCGTTGGCGAGAATGTCGTCGCCGAGCAAGCCGATGATATTCTGGGAATTGACCACGCTTTGGGTGATCGGATTGGTCACGAGCGCAGAGGGCAGCGAGCGGGCGATCGTCACCGTAAAGCTCCCAATCGGGAAAGACCATCCTTTATCGGCGGTCAAAGCGCGCACTGAAATTGTATAGCTCGATCCGTCGGCTTGATAGGAACTGTTGTTCGTCCAATTCGAATATTTCCAGGGAGATCCTCCCGCATCGGCGTTCTGCCATTGATTTTCCGAAGCCGGAACGCTAAATCCACTCGGTGTGATGAACCCCGAACCGGGACCCGACCAAATATAACCGTCCGAGGCCCGGGTGATTCGGACCTGCGCGGTCAAAACGCTGGTTTGCCCCATATTAGGCAATATGGAGGCCGTCCCCTGGATTTGACTGACGCCCGATGAGAAATAGACGCCGTTGGAAACGGCGGTCGCCGCCGAGGGGCTGGGGTAGGTCACCGTCGCTGTTGGAATCGTCACAGTGAATGTGCTGTTTAAAACCACCACGGACTGCTGGCCGTCGGCGTTGACCACGGTAATGCTCGCAAAGGAAACGACCGCGTCAGTCGTCACCGTGATATTGGCGAGGAATTGTCCGCTGCCAACCGTGGTGATAGAATCGACGATGATGCCGGGAGTGTTGAAAGTAATGGAAGACCTCGCTGTCCCCCAATTCTCGAAATTCGACCCGATGATCGTCAGCTGCCGGCTCGGGCGGTATGTATTAGGAAGCGCCGGCGATTCGGTCAGCGTCGGCTGAATACCTACGCTATTCGATGAGCTGCCGACGATATAGACGTTGGTCAGCACCGGCTTGGCGATGGTCAACGGTCCCGCCGTCGTCGATTGGCCGTCAGGGTTAATCAGCTTGAACGTATACGGACCGCCGGTAAAGGTGGGCGACGGGTTTAGCGTGATATTCACCGTCAATTGCTGCGAACTCGCAAATAACGTGTAAATATTCGAGTTGATCGTGATGTCGGATGTCGGCGCGCCAGCGTACAAGACCTGCACCGTCGTCCAAGTCGCGGGATAAACCGCCGTCCACGCCGCGTTCGACCATCTCTCGAAATTTCCTCCCTGAATGATGTAGTCATAGGTTCTGGCCGTCAGGTAATGCTGCGGGCTGTCTTCCGCCGCAGAATATACCACCGGCGACGGCACCGAGAAGGTCGCCACCGACACGGTGCTTTCCTGGCCGTCTGGGTTGATCAGCAACATGTAGTAGCTGGTATTGCCGTTGAGCGCAAACGTGCTGATCGTGATGGGCACGGTGATTGTGCTGATGCCATTGGTCAAGTTATTGAGAACACTAATCGTCTTAGTCGGCGTGCCCGTCGATATTTCATTCGTCGGATAAAGGAAGTAGCCGGTCGTGTTCGCCGTTTGCCCCTGCATATTCAACGCGGTGGACAGGTAAATCGCGGTGAACGTCGTCGTCCAGTTTTCGAAGTTCCGGCCGTTGATCGTCAAGCTAAATGTGCTCGAGCGCAGGAACTCCGCGGGGGTGGTGTAATAAGCCGCTCCGGTGGACGGCGCGTTGATCGTGAAAGTCGCCACCCCGGTGGTATAGGTTTGGCCGTCGGGGTTCAGCACCCGGATCGAGTACGGCCCGCCGGTGGAAAAATACACGCCGGGATTTAGCTGGAAACTTACTGACAATTGCTGGGAATTCCCAAGCGGGGTGTATACCGTCGGAGCGGTCAGCGTGATGTCCGGAGTCACATTGCCGGCGTTCGTTCCCTGCGAGTCCAAGAACTGGACCCAGGTCCACGTGGAAGCACCGCCGTGCGCCGTGGTCCAGGCGGAGTTCGACCATTTCTCGAAGTTCGTGCCCGAGATCACGTAACTGTAAGATTTCGTCGTTAGATAATTTCTCTGTACGTTCTCCGAGGCGGAGGCGATGACCGGCGAGGAAACGACGATCGTGGCCACCGAGACGGAGTACCGCGTGTCGCTTTGTCCGTCGGCGTTTTGAATCAAAAACACGTACCCCGTGGACCCCTTGACGGCGTAGGTGCTGATCTGCATTGCCACGTCGATGCGGCTTTGGCCGGGTGTGGCGCTGCCCACGACAGTGCGCAAATAACTCGTCGCCGTCGATATTTCGGTCGTCGGATAATAAAGCGAGCCCAGCCCCGTCGCGCCCCCCACCCGAATCGTCGCCGAGGTGGACAGGAAAATCGTCGGAACCGTCGAGGTCCAATTTTCGAAATTGCTTCCCCAGATGCTGTAGCTGAACGTGCTCGAGACCAGAAACTCGGATGGGTTGGTCATGTACGCATTGCCCGTCGACGGCGCCACGATAGAAAATGTGTCCAAATCGACGTTGGACGATTGGCCGTCGGGGTTGATGACCTGTACGTCGAACGTGGGACTGACGGCACTTTCATTGATGTTGAAAATTCCCACCGACGTGCTGACGGTCACAGTCGCGCGAATCTTCGTGGCCGAGGCCACCGTCACCGAGGCGACGACGATCGCCGCCGGGCTGGACTGGGCCGAATTACGGATCGTCACCAGGACGCTCGTGCCTACGCCATAGTCCACGCCGCCGACTCCGCCGTAGCTGCTATCGTTGTTGACGAGGGTCAGATCCAGATAATTCGTCGTGGCCAGCGGAAGCGTGGTGGGGTAGGCTCCGTAAATCGTGGGCGCGTTGAAAATATACTGCGTGTCCCACAAGAGGCCAAGGCCGCCGCCATTCGTGTCCGTGTAGACAAAGCGGGGCGGGCTCGGCTGGCTCCAGCCCGAAATCATGGTCATATTCGGATACACCAGGTTCGTGGAAACGGCTCCGACCGCGTCGAAGATGTTGTACGTGGTGGTCAACGCGCTAAATGGCGCGTTGATCTTGTAGAGGTTGATCCAGTTGGTGGCGGTCGCCACCGCCACCACGTACACCTGCGAAGACGCCTGTGCATTGAAGCCGATCGAAGGGTAGGCCGGGTTCGTCGGTACCCCGGCGTTGAGCGTGATTGCCGCGTTCCAGATGTGAGAATTGGCCGACGAAGTAACCACTTTTAACGTCGTGCCGTCGTCTGACACCAGGTATTTGTTATAGCTCGTCGGGCCGTAAGTCAGGGAGAACATCGTGCCCGCGTGCGTGGTGTCGGCGTAGTTGCGCACGGAAAGTCCCGTCGAAAATGGATTGGCGCCCACGAGAGCACCATTGACGTCCAGCTCATAGCAATAAATGACGTTGGCCGCCGTCTCACCGCCGTAGCAGGCGATGGTGTTTCCGCTCAGCGAGGAAGGTGCCAGCACCGTGTTCAGCCGCGCATTGGCGGCGGTCGCACGGCCGGTATTCGCGATGGAGCCGGTCAGGCCGCTGGCCGCGCCAACGAGGGCCAAGGTGTTTTCATTGAATTGGACGACCAGCGGCGCCTTGCGCGTGGTGCTCGAGGGGCGATAGCCATGGCTCGCCAGCCAGCCTTTTTTGGTCGCCGTGCCGTTAGGGTTGACGATGATCGAGACCGGCCCCGCTGCGGGGGCGTTGTATTCGGTGTTGAAGACCTGGCCGCCGTACGTCGACGACATCGATATCGACGTCGGACCGACCAACCCGGGAGCACCGGTCTGGAACATGGTCAATCCCTGGGACGTCAACGTCGCCTTGAACAAACGGACGTTGCCCGCGCTCGCGTTCGGCGCGGCTGCGACATACACGGTCGAGGAGGACTCAATGTAAAAGACGCTGAGGTAATTATCGATTGAGGCGGCCACGGCATTCAACACCCAGCCCGATGCGGTAAGACTTTGCGAGGAGAACGTGACGCCGTTGTTGGCCGAAAAATAGACGTAGGGCTGGCTGTTGTCCTGGTAGAAAATCCAGATGCCGTAGCCGTTTTCCACGACCTTGCGCTGAGAGGAAAAATTACTTTGCGGCGAAAGTCCGCTGTTGGAGATGACAATCTGCGCCCGGGCCGGCACGGCGGCTCCCATCAAAAAACAGGCCGACGCCGCCAAGATCTGGAGGCTACGGCGCACCGGAGACCTTCCTCGCCCGGCCAACGCGCTCGCCATGACGGCGCAGCGAACGCGCCGCCTGCGCGCGGACATTGGCGTCGGAGTCTTGCGCAAGCGCGCGCTGCAAGGCGGCGGCCGAATCCGCGGTCTTGATCGATCCCAGGCAATCTGTGATCGCATGGCGCACGCCCGGATTGCTCTCCGTCTCCAGGGCCGCCGCCAATTGCGCAACGGCTTCGGCTCCCGACGTCCGGGCCAAAGCCTCCGCGGCGGCAAGGCGAACCAGGGCGCTGTTGTCGTGAAGAGCCGCGCTCATCACCGCCGCGCCGCGCGACACGGGCACGGCCGCCAGGGCCCGCAGTATCCACGCCCGGATGGCCGGTTGGGGCTCGTTTTTGAAATCCGCGGCCAGGCCGGAAGCCGCTTGGCGGTCGCGCGCGCGCATCGCGGTCATGACGCGCTCCAAACGCGTCGTCGATGAAACATCGACATCTAAAACGGCGCAAAAGGCGGGAAGGGCCGCCACGGCGCACGCCATGCAGAATGCCGATGCTATCAGCATTCTATATCGCGCGCGCGCGGGAATCGGGCGGCCCTGACTTAAATCGGGCATTTCAGGCTCCCATTGTGGTTGGTACTGGAGAATGGCCGGGTGACGAGACGGACTATCGGAACGCGGCCATGACGTCAACGGATGCAGGGGGGTGGAAGGCGGGCTTAACAGAGCAGAACTTCAGGTCGACAACGGCCGCGTCGCATCGAAATAGGACATGGACAAGGCCGGACGGCGCGCCGCGCGGTCGCGGCGACCATCGCAAAAAGGATCAGCACGAACATCCACTTGGGCGAGGCCCCGGGCAAGGAGGCCGACGCGATCGCCCCTGGCGCGTCCGCAGCGAATTGGACGAGGCGCAGCCCCAAACCGACGGCAAGCTCCAGCGCGGGCAAAATGATCTTGGCTTTGGGCAAGCTCGACGCGTAGGAGACTTCCACGGCGCGTTCGACCGTGGCACGGCGCATGTCGCGCAGCACCACCTTCGCGGTGACCTGACGTCCCAGTTCGTCGCGCACGTCAAGGCCTTGAGGATTGTCTACCGCCGCCAATGGATCAACCCCGAGCGCGTCAAGTCCGACGGGAGTTTCCGCTCGGGCGCTCGAGGCGCCCGCCAGGAGGAGTAAAATCAGGCCCGACCCCACGCACCATCGAACCCCTCTATCCCGTCGATGGAGAGTTGAGGCCGGGCGAAATCGTGCGCAGACGTCCGTTTTCATCGTCATTGGTTTCGGTAGCCAGGCGACCTCGCCACTGCGAGGCCCTTCGCTTTGCGCCCCGACCTCACGATCGGTTTGCCGGTTTGTCGCTCCAACATCCAGCAATCGCAGTATAACAGGCGGACTTGTGTTGTCAAGACCTACACAGGAGGTTTCCCTGGGCATAACAGAACCTGACCCGCGCACTCGAAAAAGTTCGGGAAACATGGGTCAAACCTAGCAAAAAACAACACACAATGGATTCGGGAAAATTGCGCGAGCAGATTTCCTATTTGGGAAGGGCGGCGGCGGCTTAAGCCCAGAGCTTCTTGGCGTCGCGCACTATGGTCTGCTCGCGGCTTTGGCCGACGGAGACGATCGCAATCGGCACACCCAGCTTCTTTTCCACGGCCAATACATATTCCCGCGCACCGCGTGGGAGGTCGGCGAAACGGCGTACACCGCACAGTTCTCCCGAGAATCCAGGAAAAGTCTCGTAGACGGGCTCCGCTTCAAATTGACCGCGGCGCGAGATCGGGAACTCGGTGATTTTCTTGCCGTCAAGCTTGTAGGCGACGCACACCTTGAGCGGATGGATGCCGGAAAGCGTATCGAGCTTGGTCATTGTGATCGAGGTCAACCCGTTCATGCGGATGGCCGCCTTGAGTTGCGGCACGTCGAGCCAACCGATGCGCCGCGGGCGACCGGTCGTAACGCCATACTCCTTACCCACCTCGCGGATGAACTTCGCCAGATGGCCGCCGACTTCGGC
>JANPGH010000140.1:0-6463 GCA_031423795.1 Elusimicrobiota bacterium
GCATTGTCTATGCCCGCCAGAGCATTTTGTTCACGTCTTTTGGCCTCACCCATTGGGTGAGTTTCCCAAATCGTGGTTTGCTCAGGCAAATCAAACGAATCTTTCGATCTTCAGGCGCTCAACTGCCGTTTCTAGGATAAATGACCTGGTGGACGACTGGCCCCATGACTCCGTCGAAAAAAACGCGGTACACCCACCGCTCAATGCGCGTGTACGAACCTTCGCTCGTCACTTTTTCTCTCTCCGCTATAATGTGGGTGAAGCGCAGTACTAAGTCCGTGAGCTTGGTTACTTTTTCGCCGGCGTCGATTGGAGGTGCAGCAAAAACGGCAGAAACTCTCAAATGCTCACCTTGGTTGTTGCCGTCAAGAATCACGGCTTTCCCATCTTCCGTTTCGCCGGGAATCCCCTCGCGCGTGACCTTCCGAAAAATTTCATTCAGTGGCTCAATCGAGGCAGTGGCTTTTTGCGATTGAATCCGGAGATCTCCCATCTCTCCGCGGATGAGGCTGACTTGCCGGGTATCGTAAAATTCTTCCGCCGATCCCGGATGGGCCAAGACTATATTGAGCAGGAACGCGAAATAAATCATGCCATGAGAATACCAACTCTGATTCATTGGCGGGAGGGTCCTCGGACCTAAGGCCGGGGGACCAGTGGGTCCATCGCCGAAAGGGGTATAATCGGGATGATGAGCGATTACGATCCCGCCGCTTTCCACGAACAATCCCGCAAAACCTGGAACGGGGCGGCTGCGCGCTATGAAAAAATGTCCTCTGCCCTGTTCGGTCCGCTCGCCGAAGAACTCGTCACGTTTGCCGATATCCGCAAAGGCTGGCGCGTTCTCGATATCGCCTGCGGGCCGGGACTCGCCGCTCGCGCGGCGGCGCGTCGAGCGGGTGAGAAAGGCGGCGTGCTGGCGACGGATTTTGCCTCCGAGATGATCACTTTGGCCGCGGAGCGACCCGCCGAGCGGCGCGCGGCGCCCATCGAATGGCGGACGATGGACGCCCAGGCGCTGGACCTCCCGGCGAAAACATTTGACGCGGTGATCTGCTCTCTGGGGCTGATGCTCTTCACCAAGCCCGATCAAGCGCTCGCTGAAATGCGCCGCGTGGCGGCACCCGGATCGCCGGTGGCCTGCCTCGTCCAGGGCCGTCGCAGCCACATGCTATTCACCGCCTTGGTTTTCGACGCGATCATTTCCCGCGCACCGCAATTGCGCACGCCGAAAGGAGCCCCGACCCTGTTCGCGTTCGGCCCAGATCGAATATTGGAAGAAGCCTTCGCGCGTGCCAACCTCGAGGAAATCGTCACCCGGCGCCTGAATGGGCATTTCCGCTTCAAAACAGCGGAGGATTATTGGGAGACGATGACATCTGGGTCTGGCCGCGCGCGCGCAATGCTGGACTCATTGGACCCCTTCATCGCCGCGAAGGTCAAAGCCGATGTTTTGCGACGTGCGACGAAGCGCCACAAAGGATCATTCCTCGAGATCCCCTACGAATTCGTGATGGCTAGCGGTCGCGCCCCCTCGCGCCGATGATTTCCTGCCGCTACGAAAAAAACCTCTACGCTCAACCGAGGTTGGCCACGGCTGTTCTGGCCGCGACGGCTCCTTCTTGGCTGAAACCGCCGCCAAAGAAATCTGCGGTATGGTTCGTCGGTATCGGCACCAATCATCATGCCGCCCAGCTTGCCGCGTGGTTATGGAGCGGCGCGGGTTTCAACGCCCGCGCCGTGCATTCTCATGACTTCATACGGCGTCCCCGCACGATCGCGCGAGGCGATCTCGGGGTCTTCCTCTCCCACGGCGGTGGCCAGTCATACACCGTGCGCGCCGAAGGTCTCGCCCGCCACGCCGGAGCCCAAACGGTGATCATCACCGCCACCGACAGTCGCTGGAATAATTCACGACGCCTTGAGACCGGGCCTCGCGAGGACACCGGCGCCTACACTCATTCGCTGACCTGCACAATGGCATGGCTAATGCGCTGGACGGGCAAGAAATCTTTGTTGACTCCATTTTCCCGCTATCGCGACCATCTTCGCTGGGGCCCGGCTTTTCCACGCATCGGTCCCGGTATCGACGTCGTGTTCGTCGGCGATGGTCCGCGCGAGTGGATCGCGCGCGAGGCCGCCCTCAAATGTCAGGAAACCGCGTATCTTCCGGCTCGAGCGTTCGGATTAGAAGAATTTCTCCACGGCCCCCAAATATCGGTCGGCGAAAAATCTATCGTTATCGGATTCTCAAGTCCGCAAGAAAAGCGCTGGGCCGCGCTGCGCGCTTATTTGGGGGCGGTGCGCGCTCCCCTCACCGAAGTCTCCTCGCGCGACTGGCTGGCGCAGCTCGCCTGGGCGCAACGATTTGCGTTGGAATGTTGCCGCGCGCTGGGCATAAATCCCGACACTTTGCGCGAAAACGATCCCCGTTATCGCCGCGCGAAATCACTGCTCCAACGCAGCGCGATTTAGCCGCGAACCCTGGTCATTTGCGCCGCGCCCGTCGGGAGTGGTATGATCTCGCCCACGGCGAGGTAGCTCAGTGGTAGAGCACCGGTCTGAAAAACCGGGTGTCGACAGTTCGATCCTGTCCCTCGCCACCTTTTTTAGACCTCGCTCGGAGGCGCAACGATGAGACGAATGCTCCCTTCGGCCTTACTTCTCGTCCTGGCATGCGCGGCGTTCGCCACTGACGCGGCGCCTAGCGCCCCGGTTGTCAAGTCCGCAGCCAATATTGACTATCACGCCTCTGGAAGCCTTCCTCCGGGAGCCGAGTATCACTTGATGTACGAAGACAAGGCCACGCATGCGATCTCCACCCTCGTGCGCATGCCGAAAGGTTATTTTCTGCCGACCCATAGCCACCGTTTTGACGAGCTGATCTTCGTGCTCAAGGGTAAACTCGTACTGGGATTAAATGGACGCGAAAACACCTTAGGCGTCGGCGATTATGCGGTCATCCCGGCTGAAACCAACTTCACGATGAAGGTCACGGGCTTTTCGGGCGCCCAATTCATCGCTTCCCTCAACGGCCCCTTTGACGTCAAGTTCGCCGCCCCGACCGCACCGTAATACCCTAGCGCGCGAGCTTTCCCGCGTCGATCTGGCCTGAGCCTTGTTCGTCGCGACCGAGTCCATGCAAGGGGCGTGCGGCTTTTTTAAGCTGCTCGATCACGCCGTCGGGACCGGTCGCTCCGGTCCAACCAAGCGAAACCGCCAAAGCCGCCAGTCCCGACACGTGCGGAGCGGCCATCGACGTTCCCGACATCGCGGTTACTCCCCCTCCGAGCCGGTCTGAGACGACATCGACTCCGGGCGCAATGAAACTGACTTCCCGCCCGTGGCTGGAGAACAACGCCCGACGGTCGCTTGAGTCCGACGCGCTGACTGCGACAACCTCCGGATAGGCGGCAGGAAATTCCACCGGTCCTCCCGAGTTGCCAGAAGCGGCGATCAAAACGACGCCCTTGGCGCGCGCGAACTTAATTGCTTGATGCAAGGCAGGAGAATCCACGGGGATCGCCAAGGACAGATTGGCGACTTTCGCGCCATTTTTCGCAGTCCAGAGTATCCCGTCGATCACATCGGAAAGGCGACCCGATCCCTCCGCGTCGAGAACTTTCACCGAATACAGTCGCGCCCGCGGCGCGACCCCAACCACGCCCTTCCCATCCCGCGCGGCCGCCAGAGTCCCCGCCACATGCGTCCCATGGCCATTGTCATCTTGATAGTCTGCCGGATTTTCTGTCTTGGTTAGAGCCGAGTAACCACCGTCGACCTTGTCGAGTAGATCGGGATGTGCCAAATCGATGCCCGTGTCGATGACCGCCACATCCGCACCGGCGCCTTGTGTGATGTTCCAAGCGGCGGGAGCGTGTACGCGATTGACCCCCCATGGCGCCTCCGGCCGGGAGACCAAGGCCGCACCCAGACTGGGCTCTACCGCAAACACAGGCTTTAAAAAACTATTCTCGCGCCCTTCTATCCACTTCCACCTTCGGTCGGGCTCGACTGCAAGAATCTCGCGTCCGCGAACCGGCGGCGCTTCTATTTCCGATGGGAATTCAGCAACCGTCGCCGAAATTTCGTTGTCGGTGTTGCCATCGCTTGCGAGGTGGGCCACGACGGTCGCACCTAATTGGGCCAATGCCGCCTCTCGCACCGAGGCCTTCGCCCGGGGATCGAAAGTAACGATCCACCTTTGTGTTTGAGGCGCTTGCGCGCACACTCCCGACGCAATTACGGCGGCCAACGCCGCGGCCCATGTCCATCCCATCCCGTTCTCCGCCCCTCGGAGAAATTTAAACCCCGCAGGCCTCCGCGAGATGGGCTAAAAGACCTATTTACAATTAGGTCTTACGTCTCATTTTTCGACCTTTCGCCCGTTGACGAAATCGGGGGTCGGGGCTATACTGCGAAGGAGAGGGCGACATGAAAAAAATCTCTGGTAAGGCGGGCGGACGGTCCAAAACGCACGGCCGGAAGGGAAAGTCTCCACGGCCTCTCGAACTCGACCGCGGTTGGGGCGAGCTCGAGGTTCAGGCGGACCGGCTCAAATCCGATTGGATGAGCCTGGCCGTACAGCTGGGCATCGGCGGACAGGGCCGGGCGTCGTTCGACTGAGCCTTATTGGTCATCGACGTCAGAACGGCGCTTGAGTCGAACTACCGTCGTCGCCTCGCGGTGACCAAAACGTTCGATCAGGGCCTCCGCTGTGCGCAACATCTTCTCGGGCCATTTCTTGGCCCGGACCCCCTCGATCAGCGCATGAGTGTCTAAGCGAACCACTTCATTCCACAGTTGAGTTTGCCGCGCGTCGTGCTCGAGTGCGGCGTGCCGCTCGGGTTCTCCGGTCTTGGTCGGCATACGAATGTCTTCCTTAATCTTAATCGTCGCTTCGGCGGTCTCTCCCGCCACCGTCGTCACATCGGCCTTGGCGGCGAACTGGGCCAAACGCTGGTCCAAGTCTTCTTTTTCAACGTCCAACGCTTTCAAATCGTCTTTGACTAGCCGTCGCTTGCCCTCCACCTCGGCCAAGGCATTGACCAGCTGCACGCCGTCGTCCTGCATTCGCTGCGCAGCCGGGAGAGCGGCCACCTTTTCCACATGCGCGAACACGGGACAGAGATCGCGGTACTCGCACCAATCGCACAGCGGTCCGGGCGACGGCTTGAATTCATGGTCGTGCTTGATTGCCGCAATCGTGTTGGCGACATCGGCGCGCAATCTCTCTCGCGCGGCCTCGTCCCGGACCGACGTCAACGTTTTACCGTGGCGGACGTAATGCCATTTCAGGCGCACGGCCTGGGCGTCGGGCCACTCGCGGCGCACGGCCAGCTCGTACAGCGCCAATTGCCAATCCGCGTCGACGTATTCCTGATTGGGCAGGGATTTGGCCGTCTTATAATCGTGGATTTCGAAAGCCCCGTCCGGACTCAAACTGAGGCGGTCGACGTAGCCTTCGATGCGGTATTCGACTCCATCGACCGTGATCGGAAATCCGACCCTTTTTTCGACCGCGACCGTGCGATCCTCGGTAAACGGCTGATGGGCTTCGTAATACTGCGCGACGCATTGCCGACCGACGTTCATCCAATCGGCGCGCGTGAATCGAACGTCCTTGACGACTACCGTCTCGTCCCATTCTTTTTCGAAGGCACCTTCAAAAAGCGCCGAGACGTCCAACACGGACGGCAATTTCCCGCCCGAGACCAGTCCGTACATTTCCTCGAACGCCGCGTGCACCGCAGTTCCGACCACGGTTTCCGGCGTCTTGCGCCGCCGCGCGATCTTATCGACGTAGCGGTATTGATACCGGCGCGGACACTCCTTGTAGCAGTCGAGCTTCGACGGCGAAAACTTCGAGGAGCGGTCCTCTTCCATTCTTACAGAATCTCGAGTAGAGCGAAGTGCAGGTATTCGGTTTCAGGCATCGCCAACAGTATCGGGTGGTCGGCCGACTGCCCGCGCAGCGCGATCATGCGCACCTCGCGCTGAGCCTTGGACTGCGCGTCGCGCAGCATCTTCACGAAATCCTCGCGCGATACGTGATGCGAGCATGACGCCGTCGCGAGCAGCCCTCCGCGCGGCAGCGCCTTGAGCGCCATTGCATTGAGCTTCGCGTACAGGCGCAGCGCCTTGGGCAAATGCTTCTTGGCCGGCACTAAGCTCGGCGGATCCAGAACGATCATGTCGGGCTTGAAAGGCTGGCGGAAACCGGCGAAGGACTCGAGTGCGGCCTCGGCGTCGCCTTCGTCGAACGTTACCGTGCCTTCGACCCCGTTGAGCTTGGCGTTTTCCTTGGCCAGCTCGAGCGCGGGACCTGAGCTGTCGATGGCGAAGACCGATTTCGCCCCACCCTTGGCCGCGGCGATCGCAAAACCGCCGGTGTAGGTGTAAAGGTCGAGCACCGTGCGTCCCGGGAAATAGGGCTTTAAGAACGCGCGGTTGTCGCGCTGGT
>JANPGH010000141.1:0-22812 GCA_031423795.1 Elusimicrobiota bacterium
GGAGCGGGGGCTGACGCGTCGGGCGGCGCGCGCCGCCACGTTCGGCGACGCGATGAATTTTCGCTTTCTCTATGACTCTAAACGATGCCTGCTTGCGATCGGTTATCGCGCGGCCGACGCCCAGGGACCGGGCGGACTTGACGCCTCCGATTACGATCTCCTCGCGTCCGAGGCGCGCCTGGCGAGTTTCCTCGCTATCGCCAAGGGGGACCTTCCGGAAGCGCACTGGTTCCATTTGGGCCGCTCGGTCACTAATGTCCACGGCACGCCGACCTTGCTGTCGTGGAGTGCCACGATGTTCGAATACCTGATGCCGCTGCTGCTCATGCGGCGGTATCCGGGAACCTTGCTCGACGAATCCTGCCGTATGGCGGTGCGGCGCCAACGGGACTATGCAAAGGAGCGTGGCGTGCCATGGGGAATCTCCGAGAGCGCCTACGCGATCGTCGACCGGCACGACAACTACCAATACAAAGCTTTCGGGGTTCCTGGCCTGGGCCTTAAGCGCGGACTGGGCGACGAGTTGGTGGTCGCACCCTACGCTTCGGCGCTGGCCGCCCTGATCGATCCCACATCCGCTGTGAGCAATCTGCGGCGCATGTCGGCGGAGGGGCTTGAGGGCGAATACGGCTACTTCGACGCCGTCGACTTTACGTCGCGCGAAGGCGAGACACACGCGGCGACGGCGGATGGGGCCGGGCGTCCTCGGGTTATCGTGAAAACGTACATGGCCCACCACCAGGGAATGACGCTGGCCGCCATCGCCAACGTCCTGTGCGGACGGCGGTTGATTGAGCGCTTTCACTCCGATTCGCGAGTCGAGGCCACCGAACTTCTTCTCCAGGAGCGCGCGCCGCGCCACGCGTTGATCATCCGTCCGCGACCGGATGAAGAGGCGCGCCTCACAGCACCCGTGCCGCCGGCGGCGATGCGGCGGTTTCGTTCCGCCTACACGATGTTCCCGCACGCTCACTTCCTATCCAACGGCCGCTACACCGTGGTGGTCACCAACGCCGGCGGCGGTGCTAGCTTCTGCGGGGGCCTGGCGATCACGCGCACACGCTCGGATGCGACCCGCGACGCGGGCGGCCAGTTTCTCTACTTGCGCGACGTGCGCAGCGGCCGCGTCTGGTCGGCGGCGCCAAATCCGATCGGGACGGAAGGGGAAGATTTCCTCGTCACGTTTGCCGTCGATAAGGCGTCCTATAGCCGCCGCGACGACGGCATCGCCACTCGAATGGAGATCGCCGTTTCGCCCGAGGACGACGTCGAGGTGCGACGGCTGACGGTGACCAACATGAGCGACCGCGCGCGGGAGCTGGAGATCACAAGTTACGCCGAGATCGTCCTGGCGCCTGCGGCCGATGATCTGGCGCATCCCGCGTTTGGCAAGCTCTTCGTGGAGTCGGAATACCTGTCCGATGGCGGCGCGCTGCTGAGCCGACGCCGCCCGCGCGCCCCGGAGGACAACCAGGCGTGGGCTGTGCACGTTCTAAGCCTCGACGGACGCGCGCACGGCCCCGTAGAGTGGGAGTGCGACCGGGCCCATTTCCTCGGCCGCGGCCGAGGTCCGGAAAATCCCCAGGCTCTCGATGGGCGCTCGCTGACCGGCACGACCGGAGCCCTGCTCGACCCTATCGTCAGTTTACGCCAGCGCGTCCTCTTGGCGCCCGGTGCCGTCGCCAGGCTGGCTATCACCACCGGAACGGCGTCGAGCCGGGAGACGGCTCAAGCCCTTGCCCAGAGATACCGAGATCCCAGCGCTGCGGCGCGCACGTTCGCCATGGCCTTCGCGCATGCCCAGAGCAACCGTCGCCACCTCGGATTGTCTCTCGAGGAGACGCTGCTATTCGATCGCCTCGCCTCGCGCGTCCTCTACCACGATGCGTCGCTGCGCGCCACACCTGAGATCATGGCGCGCAACGCACTGGGTCAGTCGGGACTGTGGCCCTACTCGATCTCGGGCGACCTGCCGATCATATTGGTGACCATCGTCGGTCGCGACGGCCTGGCGCTTGCGCGCCAAATTCTCCAGGCCCAAGAGTACTGGCGGCTCAAGGGCCTGCGCGCCGACGTCGTGATCTTAAACGCGCATCCGGTGAGCTATTTTGACGAAGTGCACGCGGAACTGACGGCGCTGCTCGACAACGGCCCCTGGCGGACGTGGAAACACCGTCCCGGGGGGGCCTACCTGCTCCGCGCGGACGGTATGTCTGAGGCGGAGCGCCTCCTGCTTTCGGCCGTCGCGCGGGCCATCGTCAGCGATGACCGCGGAGGCCTGGCGCAGCAGCTCGATCGGCCCGAGCCGTCATGGAGCGAAAGTGCGACCAGCGAGGAGTTGCGCCACGCGCCGTCCTCCCCGGCGTCAGGCGCGCCGTCAGAGACGCCGGCGCTGACTATGGCCAACGGACACGGAGGATTTTCGGAGGGGGGACGCGAGTATTCCATCATACTCGAGGGCGATCAGCAGACGCCGTTGCCGTGGGTGAACGTCATCGCCAATCCGGCGTTCGGGACGGTCGTCACGGAGTCCGGCGCGGCGTACACTTGGTCCGAGAACAGCCGGGAAAACCGCCTCACTCCGTTCGCCAACGATCCGGTCTCAGATCCGACGTCCGAAGCCATCTTCGTGCGCGACGAGGAGACGGGCGCGGTTTGGTCCCCGACGCCGGGCCCGCTACCGCGCGCGAAAGACTCCGGACGCTTCGTGATCCGCCACGCGGCCGGCGTGACCCGCTTCGACCGAGTGGCGTCCGCAATACGTCATCGCCTGGAGATTTTCGTGGATGCGGCGGATCCGGTCAAATTTTCGCTGCTTACGCTGACAAACGAGAGCGATTCCTCCCGAACGCTAAGCGTGTACGCCTACAACGAGTGGGCGATGGGACCGCCCCAGGACGGACAACACCTGCATGTCGTCACCGAGCGCGACGCCGAAACCGGAGCGGTGTTAGCCTACAACGCCTGGAACAACGACTTCGCGACACGCGCTGCCTTCCTCCACTCGAGCGACGCGGCGAGTTCGGCCACGGGAGATAGGACGGCTTTTCTGGGACGCAACGGTGCGCTATCGCGCCCGGCGGCATTGTTGAACGCGGCGTTGCCCGCGCGTTTCGGCGCGGGTCTTGATCCATGCGCAGCGCTGCAGCTACCGATCACTCTCGCCGCTGGCGAAACCCGCAGTTTAGTTTTTCTTCTCGGCGAGGGTCGGGACGCGGCGCACGCGCGGGAATTAATCGCTCGCCACGGCGACGTTGCGGCAGCGCGCGCGTCGCTAGAGCGGGTGCGCCATGGCTGGGACAAGACTCTCGGGGCGGTGCAGGTCCGCACGCCCGACGATTCGTTCGACCTGATGATGAACCACTGGTTGCTTTACCAGGACATCGGCTGTCGCCTGTGGGGTCGAACCGGGTACTATCAGCCGGGCGGAGCCTTCGGATTTCGCGACCAACTTCAGGACGTGATGCCCCTGGTGCTGGCCCGGCCGGACCTGGCCCGCGAGCATCTCTTGCGCGCGGCCTCCCGGCAGTTCGTGGAGGGCGATGTGCAGCACTGGTGGCACCCCCCTGGTGGACGCGGCACGCGCACCCGCTGCTCCGACGATCTCCTCTGGCTTGCGTACGCCGTCGCGCACTACGTGAAGACGACGGGAGACGCCGCGGTTCTCGACGAGATCGTCCCGTTCCTAGAGGCCCCGCCGCTTACGGCGGGCGAGCAGGAGAAATATTTGTCGCCAGGCGTCGCCTCCGAGACGGCCACGCTCTTCGAGCACTGCGCCCGCGCTCTCGACCGCGGACTCACCGCGGGCGCGCATGGCTTGCCGCTGATAGGAAGCGGGGATTGGAACGACGGCATGAACCTGGTGGGCCGCGATGGGAGGGGGGAAAGCGTCTGGCTCGGCTTTTTCTTGCACGCTGTCCTCAGCGACTTCGTCCCGTTGTGCGCGGCGCGCGGAGACTCCCAGCGTGCCGCGCGCTGCCTGGCCGAAGCCAATCGCCTGGCGGCCGTGCTCGAGCAGTCGTGGGACGGCGAGTGGTACCGTCGCGCATATGACGATGACGGTGTGGCTATAGGCTCGGCGCAAAGCGCCGAGTGCAAGATCGACTCGATTTCGCAGGCCTGGGCCGTGCTCTCCGGCGCGGCGACGCCGTCCCGCGCGGAGCGCGCGATGGACTCGGTGCGCACGAATCTCGTCCGCCGGGGAGCCGGTCTCATCTTATTGCTTGCGCCGCCTTTCGACCGATCGCCTCAGTCGCCCGGCTATATCAAAGGCTACCCGCCCGGCGTGCGCGAGAACGGCGGCCAATACACGCACGCGTCGGCCTGGGTCGTCATGGCGTTGGCTAAGCTGGGATTTGGAGACGAGGCCGCCGAGCTGTTCCACATGATTAATCCCATCAATCATACGCGCAACGACGCCGATGTCGGCAGGTATAAGGGCGAGCCCTACGTTCTGGCCGGCGACGTCCTGGCCCACCCCGATCATTCCGGTCGCGCGGGCTGGACTTGGTACAGCGGATCCGCCGGCTGGATGTACCGCGCTGGTCTCGAGAGCATCCTCGGTCTGCGCCGTCGTGGGGCGACTTTCGAGATGGATCCATGCATCCCGTCTTCCTGGTCCGACTACGAGATCTCGTGGCTTTTCGGCCGAACGCGCTACGTCATCTCCGTGGCGAACCCGGCACATAAGTGCCGTGGGGTCGCCTCCGCGGAGCTCGACGGAGCGCCCGCCGATCCCCGCGCCATCCCATTAGTCGACGACGGTTCGACGCACATTGTCAGGTTGGTGCTGGGCGTGGGTAAGGATATAAAGGTGGATCGTGAAGTCACCCATGATCGCGCCGGGTAACCAAGCCGGCGACGGATACGTTTAGTTCGGGGCGAATTCGGTTTGGAATTCGAGTTTGGCGATGCAGCCGCAGCTCTCAGGACCACCGCCGTAAAGCGGTTCGGCGCAGGCGATTTGGGCGGTACCGTGGTCCTCGAGCTTGGAGACGCTGGCGGCGACGATTTCGGAAAAATCGTAGGAGCCCGAGCCACAGCGGCCGGGGCAGTCGGCTTCGACGATGAAAGCGTCATCGGCGCCGAGTTGGTCTTCGGTCTCATCGAGAGTGACGCCTTGGGGGGAGACGACGGCGATGCGAAATTTGATCGCGCGTACGGTGGGAAATCGGGAGGAGAGGGTTCCGGCGGATTGGCTTTCGGCCAGGGCTTCGCGGCCGCGGGCTACCTTCTCGTCATTTTTGCTGGGACCGGTCTTGCGGCGCTTCTTGCGGTAAAATCCAGGCATCCGTCCTCCTCGTGGCCTCGAGGCGAACGCCGCAAGGAACGACTTAGCTTAGCATTTCCACGGGCGCCGGTTGTAAGGTGAGCAGGACGGTCGTGCCTTTACCCATGCCCGCGCTCGAGATGGTGACGTCGCCGCCGTGCTTGTTCATGATCCAACGCGCAACATTGAGGCCAAGGCCCGTGCCGCCGCTTTCGGCCTTGCCGGTGGCGAAGGGTTGGAAGAGGCGTTTAAGAGTCGCGGGTTCGATGCCGTGTCCGTCGTCGGTCATGGTGATTTTGACGACATTTTTTTCGGCCTCGGCCTTGATCAGGAGATTGCCGCCGAAAGGCATGGCGTCAAGGGCGTTGATTAAAAGGATGGTCATCACCTGGTTGAAGTGGCGTTGGCTGGCCATCACGTGCAGGGAATCGGAGACGACGATGGTGGTGTTCACGTCACGTTCGCTGAACACTATTTTAAGCGGGTTCAACGCTTCTTTGAGCAAGGGCGCGAGCGCGACCGGCTTTAAGTCGAGGGGAGAGGGTTTCGCGAAGTCCAGAATGTCGGACAGGATTTCGACGGCACGACCGGCTTCGCGTGAGACAGTGTTCAGGAGTTCGCGGAGATTTTCGCCGCGATCGATGATGCGTTGCGCGTGTTCGACGGTTAGAATTACGGTGTTGAGTGGGGTGCGGACTTCATGCACGACGCCAGAGATCATTTGTCCAACCGTCGACAGTCGCTGCAACCAGGCCATGCGTTCCTCGTCGGGGCCGCCGCTTGACGCAGTCCTCGATCGTTGGCGTCCGAACGCCCAGCCGAGCATCAAGCCCGCGACAAGTGTGCCGACCGGGGCAATCAGGTTTGACTCCATCGTGCTTTTATATAAAAATCAAAGCCATGGCGCCCAAAGTCCTTTTAATCGAGGACGATGCTTCCTTCCGCAAGGCCGTCTCCGACGTCCTGACCCTCGAAGGATACGAGGTTCGCCAGGTCTCTTCGGGCAAGGCTGGTATTCTTGCCGCCCAAAACGACTCGCCAGACCTGGTGATCTTAGATTTGATCATGCCTGGGATGAAGGGCCTTGAGGTCTGCCAATTCTTGAAACAGGATGTTGCGACCGCGCGAATCCCGATCATCATCCTGACCGGAAACGTGAAGGAAGGCCAGGACATCGCCTGCTTAGACATGGGTGCCGATGATTATCTCACTAAGCCGGTCAAAAGCGAGCTGCTCCTCGCGTATTGTCGCGCAATCCTGAGGCGGACAGCCAGCGAAGAAAAGGACGCGCCGCCGATGAAATTCGATGTCGGCGGCTTGTCGCTTGATTACACACGCAAAATCGTCCATTTGGGAAAGACCGACATCCCGCATTTAACCCCAAAGGAGTTCGAGCTTTTATACCACCTCGCGCGGCATTCGCCGACCCCGATCGACCGAGCCACCATTTACCGCGAGGTCTGGGGTGTCGACGCCCCGTCCGAAGGTTCGCTGAAGACCGTTGAGGTTCATGTGCGTCGGATCAGGCTCAAGCTTGGCTGGAAATCCGATCATTGGCTGGTGAGCGTGACGGGACGCGGCTACGCGTTGGTTTCTCCCGATAAATGACGGACGACGCAAGCTCAACTCGGGCTGTTCTTGTCCGATCGATCGAGAAATTTTCTCCCGCGGCTGTCGCCGCGGTGCTCGGGCGCCGCGCGGGAGTACATGCCCTTGACTACGCCGTGTCCCTGCGCCGGAGTTGGGGATTGGTGGCGTCTTCGCTTCCCGCAGTGGAAGCCGATGCGCTGTCGGCGGACCTGACCTCGGCGGGCCAAGCCGCCATTGCCGCCCCGAACTCGCTTCTTGAAGAGCTCACGGAGCCGATATTGGTGAGCAAGGCGGATTTGGTCAATGACGGTTTTGATTTGGTGGCTGGACCCAAGAATGCCGTGGCCCAGCGTTACTCTTGGGCGCAATTGGCGGCGGTGTGCGCCGGCGCTGTTGAGACCAAAACCACCACGATGGTCTCGGAGGCAGCGAGCTCGGGTGACGCTGCCAAGCGCGTGGTGCGCCTGGGCCTGACCATGGTCACCGGGATACCTTTAATGGGCGGCGCCAAGGCCGAGAAGAAACGCGAGATTTCCTCAACGGACCGCGCGATGACCTTGGACTTATTGTTCGTCAATCCCACGCGCCGCCTGCGCATCGTCGCACGCTCCTTCAATTTCGGCGTTCTGGGCGCGAAAATGGCGCACACTGCTGACGCCAACTTCGCGATCCTGATCTCGGAACTCATCGGCCATGCACCGAGCGCCTTGCGCGGCAAGGGGACACGCGCTTTCTTGGCGGGGCGTCCCGGCGAAGCGTTCTACGAGTCCCTCGGCGACCTTGAGGGAGAAGAGCGCTGGCTGCTGAACCTGGCGGTTTTAAACGCCGCGCTTTAAGGCGCGCGTTGCGGCAAACCTGAGATCGTCGCGACGACAAGCTCGATGTCAAGTGGCTTGGAGAAGAATCCCGCCGCTCCAAGCAATCGCGCATCGTCCCAAACGTCGGAGGCACTTTGGCCGCTGATCACGTGGATCGGGGCTTTGGTGAGCCGGCACAGTTCGGGGAGCACCTGCAAGCCGGTGCGTCCGGGCATGATTACGTCGAGAAGGACGAAATCAAAACGTGTGCCTCGTAGCGCTGCGACCGCGGCATCGGCTGTCGCGGCTCCGACGGCGCGATGTCCCCTTGATTTGAGAATTCGCGAGAGAATCTCGACGGCACAATCTTCATCGTCGACGATTAGCACGTTGGCGTCAAGCATCGTGGATAGTATAGACTGAAACATGACCCAGTCGCAGCGCGGACCAACGATTCTTTTCGAGGACGAGCGCATACTGGCCGTGGACAAGCCCGCCGGCCAGCCTACCATCCCAGGACGGGGGGAAATCGGCGAGGCGTTGAACGTCGAATGCGAACTCCGGTTTGGAGCCAAGTTGTATGTCGTTCATCGCCTCGATTTGGAGGCCAGTGGCATTGTCGTCTTCGCCAAAACGGCGCCCATTCACCGCGATTTGTGTGTGCGCTTCGAGGCGCGCCAAGTGAAAAAAGAGTATCTAGCGGTGGTCAAAGGCGTGCTGACCGGCTCTGGGGTCGTTGATGCGCCGCTCAAAGTATTCGGCTCCGGCCGTGTCGCGCCGGCCGCGGACGGCAAGCCGTCCCTGACTCGTTGGCGCGTTGAATACTCCGGACGCATGACGACTTTATTAGTCGTCATGCCGGAGAGCGGACGCAAACATCAAATTCGGGCGCACTTAAGTTCGATCGGGCACCCGATAATGGGCGATACACGCTATGGCCCGCCGCCCCGACCAGTGGGAGGTGCGGCGCGCTTGATGCTGCATGCTCGAAGCCTGGCTTTTCTGGAGGGGGATTATCCGACCCTGGAGGCAGATGTTCCAAGAGGGTTCGAACTTTTTCACGACTGAGTCGTATTGATTGTGTAGGATAAAAGTCGAGGGTCGCACCCTCTTGATACATCATGATGTTGAATAGGAGACACAAATGAAGAAGCTTCTGATCGCTGTTGCGTTGTTCTCGTTCGCCGGCGTCGCCGCCGCACAGGCCCCGGCCCCCGCGCCCGCGCCCGTTGAGGCCCCTAAGGCCGAGAAGAAGATGGACAAGAAGGCCGAGAAGAAAGCGGCCAAGAAAGCTCACAAGAAGGCCAAGATGGAAAAGAAGGCCGACGTCGCTCCGTCTGCCGCTCCTGCCAGCGCTCCCGCCGCGAAGTAATCTTCGCCGGGAACTGATTCGGCCCTCGCGAGCAAGCGCGGGGGCCGTTTCTTTTGCTATTTCTAATCTAATATAAAATATAAGATTAGCTATTGACAAATATCAGAATATCTATTATTACTCTAGGCATGAACGCAATCCGGGCATGGGAGGATCAACAACCATGATCATCAAGGACCTGTTGCCGTGGATGTACGTCAAGCGCACCGCGGTGTGGACGCCTTATGTGAAGATCCGCGCAGAGGGCGCACGCCTGGAGGCTTCGTCGTTGTCGGGGAAGGGCGCGCGCAAGCCTGGGAGACGACTGCCGCGTGGGCCGGCTTGATCGACCGCTTAGCCGCACGCGCGCGACTCCGGTCTACACGATCGGGGCCGCGTCGCGCTTGACTGGAATCCCGATATGGACGCTGCGCTGGATTGAGAAGAAAGGTCTGCTTGATCCAGACCGTTCGCGCGGACGCCATCGGCTTTATTCAGACTTGGAGATGGACGCGCTGCGCGAGATACGAGAGCTGATGGAAAGGAAGGTCAATCTCGCCGGGATTCGGATGATCCTCGGGATGCGCGGCGTGGTTAAAACGAGTGGTCGGCCGCGCTGAGCGGGGGGAGGGCGGCGTCCTTGGCGGTAATAATCGCGGCGTTAGCCGCGATCGGCCAACGAATTCCGATCGCGGCATCGTTCCATAGCACGCCGCGATCCACATCGGCAGACCAATAGTCGGTGACCTTGTAGGTCACGTCCGCCACTTCGGAGAGCGCGCAGAACCCGTGGGCAAATCCCGCGGGCACCCAAAACATGCGGTTGCCCGAGTCGTCGAGTTCTATCGAGGCCCAGCGGCCGTAGGTCGGTGAGGCGCGGCGCAGGTCCACGGCCACGTCAAAGACCCGGCCCTTCGTGCAGCGCACCAATTTGCCGATCGGACGGGGATGTTTTTGGTAATGGAGCCCGCGGATCGCGCCTTTTTTCGAGCGGGAAAGATTGTCTTGAACGAGTGCGGGCAGGCCGGCTTTCGTCCAGTCGTCGGCGCGGTAAGACTCCATGAAAAATCCGCGCTCATCTGGCAAGGAGCGGCCTTCGACGACGAGGAGGCCTTCAAGGCCGCCGTAAGGGGTGAACTTGAACGTCACCTGGCGATCTTAGCGCATCGCGGCGGCTTGCGACAACCCCGTGCGGCGGACCAAGGCGTTGATCCGGGCAATCAGTTCGACGAACCCGAAGGGTTTGGCGACATAATCGTCGCCCCCAGCGGCGAAGCCCGAGGCGATGTCATCGGAGGACTTGGCCGAGGTGAGAAAAAGAACGGGAACGCGAGAGTATTTTGGGTCGCCTTTGAGTTCGCGGCAAAAGGAGGCGCCGTCTTGATCGGGGAGGCCGCGGTCAAGGATGATCAGGTCGGGACGGTACTCTTGCAAGTGCACCTTGGCCGCGCCGACGGCCGAGGCGGTGCGCACGTTATGGTTTTCTTCCTCGAGCACGTACTGGACGAGGCTTGAGACGTCTTCGTCGTCTTCAACGATGAGGAAGTTCATATGGCCAGTATGAGACCGTAAGCGCATTAAATCAAGAAAAAAATCGGTAAAGACGCATTATAACGACGAATTGATATGATCCGTCCATGGCCAAGAAATACTATGTCGGGGTCGATGTGGGTGGGACTAAGATTTCCGCTGGTTTGGTCACCCACGACGGAGAGATTTTGGGCTGGGAAAAAGCTTCGACGCCCCGCGGCAAGGGGGGCGCTGAGGTGCTGCGCGTGATCGTGCGCGCGGTCAAGGACGTAATCGCGGACGCAGGCATTAAGGCACGCCACCTGCGCGCGATCGGTATCGGTGTCCCCGGACTGGTCGATTCTCGCAGTGGGCGCGTGACCGCCGCGCCGAACGTACCATTGGTCGGCGTGCCGATTTCGGCCGAGCTCGAGCGTCGTTTCGACGCGAAAGTTGCGATCGGTAACGACGTCAACCTCGGTGTTCTTGGGGAACAATGGCAGGGGGTGGCGCGGGGTCTCAGCAACGTGGTCGGCATCTTTCCCGGGACCGGTGTTGGCGGCGGCGTGATCGCGGGGGGGAAGCTCTTGCTCGGCGCGCATGGTGCCGCCGCCGAGTTGGGTCATATCGTTTTGGACGCGGAAGGCCCGAAATGCGGCTGCGGGGCGTTCGGATGCCTGGAGGCTTATGCCAGCCGCACAGCAATGGAGCGCGACATACGCGCGGGCGTCAAAAACCGCGAGAAGTCGGACATTGTGGCGCTCAACGGCGGCCGCCTGGACCAGATTAAGAGCAAGGTATTGGCGCGCGCCCTGCGGCACCGTGATCCACTGGTGTCGAAGGTCATGCGTGGGGCCGCGGAGAAGCTGGGCGATGGCTGCGTGGCAATACGCCATTGCTTCGACCCCGAACTAATTATCTTGGGCGGTGGTGTGATCGAGGCGTGCGGCGATTTCATCCTGCCGATCGTCAAGAAGCGGCTCGAGGCGGACCGCCTATTCAGCAAGGTCGGCTCGTGCAAAGTCGTGCGCTCACGACTAGGCGACGACGCTGTCGTGCTCGGCGCCGTCGCGCTGGCGCGCTCAGCCTAAGATCCCTAAGCTTTTTTCCAGTACGCTTGGCCTTCGGCCGGCAGCGTGTAAACGGGATCGTAATACTCGTAGCGACGCGTAAGCGCGTCGGCCGCGTCCGCCTCGATTCCGGTGCGATAGTTCTTAGTCCAATAGGAAATACCTTTCACCCGGTCGTATTCGGCGAGCTGGTGTATCCAGCGCTTGCCGACGTAGGGCACGTCGACGACGATGCGCGGCGTAGCGAATCCGGGCAAGTAGCCCATGATGTCGTGCTGCAGCGCCAAGCCTTCGGCGACCGACAGTCGCCAGTGCTCGGAGTTCGGGATCATGTCGGCCATGTAGAAATAATACGGCATGATCTTGGCGTGGTCTAAAAGCATGAAGCACAGTTCAAGCAAGTCCTTTTGGGTCGTGTTGACGCCGCGCAGTAGCACCCCTTGGTTGCGCACGTCACGAAAACCCATGTCCAGGATCTTGCGCACTGCCTTGCCGACCAGCGGAGTCACTTGGCGGGCATTGTTGACGTGAGTATGGACGGCGATGTCTACGCCCCTCTCGTTGGCGTGTCGGGCGATGCGGTCGAAGGACTTCAGCACCTCGTCTTGGAGAAAATGCTGGGGTAAGCCTTGGAGCCCCTTGGTCGCCAAGCGAATATCCCGTATAGTGGGAATGTCGAGCAGCGCCATCACGAAGGCCTCAAGCTGGGCCGTGGGCACGTTGGCGATGTCGCCGCCCGAGACGACCACGTCGCGCACGGTCGGCGTCTTGCGCAGGTACTCGAGCATCGCCGCGTAGCGGTCCTTGGGAGCGGCTTCGAACTTGTGCTTGGCGACTTGCGGCACCGAGTTGCCCACCAGATCCATGCGCGTGCAGTGGCCGCAGTACTGCGGGCAAGTCGAGATCATTTCCGCGAGCACCTTCGTCGGATAGCGGTGGGTGAGGCCCTCGGTTGCCCACATCTCTGACTCGTGCAGGCTGTCCCGGCTCGCGTGCGGATGATTGGGCCAATCCGGTCGGCGGTCCGAGAACATCGGGAGCATATAGCGGCGGACCGGATCGTTTTTTAAATCCGTCTCGTCCATGCAGTTGAGCATTTGCGGCGGGATCAGGATCGACATCGTGGCCATATCTTTCTGGTCGCGCAGCATGTCTTCGGCCATCGCGTCGGTAAGCATCGGGCCGAACACCTCGCGCACCTCTTTCACGCTTTTGACCGAGTGCTGGCGCTGCCAAAGAGCACTCTCCCATTGCTCGGTCGTGACAGATTTATACCCGGGAAGGCGGCGCCAGTCCGGTTCGACGAATTGACGCCGCAGCGGATAAGAGAACGGCTGGCGAGATGGGTCGGCTTTGACTTTAGGTGCCACGAGGCCATTCTAGCGGTTCATCGACCAAGCCGCAACTGATGAGAAATTGCTATCTAATTCGAATGACGCTATGGAAAGCGTGCGCAACGCTAATTCTCGCGGCGGCGACGGCAAGCGCGGGATTGTTTTGGCGCGATAAGCTCGCCAGCCTTTGGTCGGACAAGGCGATTACAGTCAACGCAGACGACGCCGATTGGGACGAATCGAAGGCGTACGAGCAAGAAGGAATCAGCGTGATGGCCAGAAACGACGGACGCGACCTTTATTTGCTGGTCACCGCCCGAACCAAGACCGCGCGGGAGCAGTTGTCCGGCGAGGCGAAGCAGGACCTAACACTCTGGTTCTTAAAGGCCGACGGCAAGACTCGCGATTGGGGCATGCGCCTGCCGTTCAGTCATCGCCAGTCGCTGACGGCCGCCCTGCGCGATCCTGCGGGCATTGATCCTGAGCCGGAGTTGGTGGGTATACTCGGCGAGCGCCCCGCCGAGATCGCCAACCGTGTTGCGGCCTCGGCGCGACGCCCGGTGTGGGAAATCCGGGTGCCGCTGGCGCGCTTGTCGCCGACGCCAGAGAAAATCGTAGCAGTCGACTTGGAATTCTCGAAGATGCTGACGCTTCTGATGAATTTGCGCCTGGCTGCCCCACCTACTCACTAATGCAGAACGCGCGCGATGAATCGCGGCCGTTTCAGGGGCAGCAAATGGTCGCCAGCTGTAAACTCGATGGAGATTTGGCCACTCACGTCTTTGAGTACCGTTCCGGCGGAGGGGGGCGTATGACGGGCAACAATGCCCATTCGTTCGATGAAATCTCGCGCCGTCCGCCAATTGATAAGAGTGTCGCCCAGCGAATGGAACAAGCGAATGCAGCCTGTCGGCCCTATGAGTTGCCGAAGCCGATTGACGTCGTCCTGGTCAATGGGATGCTGATAGATGGCCAGTGAGCGGAGCAAAAACGCTTTTTGCCAAGACGGGCGCTTCATCTGTTCCAAGAGATCAAGGAGAAGTCGCTGACGCAAGTGGTCGAACTCCGCCCATTCTGCTTCAAATTCAGAGCGTAGCTGTGAGCTTGCGTAGGACGTGAGCGCTTGCAGGTAAGAATCGCGCATAGGACCAATGAATGCGTCGAGGGTGCTCACCCCGAGTTGAGTCATTCCGTATAACTGCTCAGGGCCGAGGCCCGAGAGCGGTTCGTCGATGAAATGAGACATTGTGTTGAAAAGAGAAACAGTCGCACCATTCAGTCGACGCTGCACTTCGAGGGACGCATTCCTCAGAAGGTGCCAAAAGACGAACGCCCCGTAAGAGTGCGTCACCATATCGACACCTGATTCTCCATCAGGGGCACGCTCAATCAGGCCAGCGAGGGCGCTCGCATCGGTATCCAGGATTGAGGGCGTGGGATGCAAATCAATCTTTTCCAGACCGGGGAGGAGAAGCACGAGATCGGTGCGACGTGCGGGCTTTGCGAGAGAAAAATAAGTCTGGAAACTTCGGGCAAATCCATTGCCGCCTAAATACACGCGGGGTCTCATTTTAGGGGAGCCTAAACGATATTCTAAATGTGTTGGCACGCCGTCGTTCGCGTTGAGAAAAGAATCGGCGTGCCAGTCCGGACCCGTCAATTCAGGGGAAACGGGCTCATTGGCGGGTGAACGCGCGTTCCAGCCATCGAACCTTGCACCTGCTTCACGTGAGGAAAACTCTGGGGACTGTCCCTTCCTTTTTACCGGTTGCACGGACCTCACGGCGGGGAGTGGCGCAGCTTGTTCGGCTGGTACGAGAAGGGTGTTTTCAAAAGATGGTGCGAGAGGCGTCGTGAGTCGAGTGAATGGCCAGAGGTTCAGATGAGTGCGCAACTGAACAGGGGAGCCAGCGATAGCGGCGACATTGTGTGGTGGGCTTTTATGAGCGGAAATCGGAAAGGAGGGAGTAGCGGCGAGTAGGAACAGCAACGATGCGCAGATCGAAGTGTTTCGCACGTTGTGCGATTCTATGTCATCGTCATCGTTGGCGAGGGTGCCAGATGGCTGCTTTTCGCGCGGCAAAAGGTCTATGTTAAATTAGGTCCTTCGACAAAACGATGAGTTCGCAAGTTTGATAGGATGCCGCCCATGGACATCACGCGCGTTTGCGTCGTCGGCGGCGGCACGATGGGTAGCGGAATCGCCCACCTCTTCGCGCTGAACGGCCGTGAGGTTACATTGGTGGAGTCCAAAGATGAGCTTGCCCAGGCCGCGCGCGTCACCATCTCGCGGAATATGGACCGCCAAGTCGCGAAGGGTACGATCACTGCCCGGGCCAAGGACGCAGCACTCGCACGCGTCAAGACCGCGTTATCGCCGACGCCCGGTTTCCAGCTCGCCGTCGAGGCGGTGTCCGAGAGCCTGGAGCTTAAAAAAAAGGTGTTCCGCGACCTTGAGCAGGCGGCGGCGCCCGGCGCGATACTTGCCTCGAATACGTCCTCGCTTTCGATCGCGGACATCGCATCGGCCGTGTCGGATATGTCGCGCGTGATCGGGATGCACTTCATGAATCCCGTACCGGTGATGAAGCTCGTGGAAATCGTCCGCGGGCCGAAGACATCGGACGAGACATACCGCGTCGTGCACGATCTGGCCTTGGCGCTGGGTAAGACGCCAGCCCTGGCACACGACTTCCCGGGATTCGTCTCCAATCGTGTGCTGATGCCGATGATCAACGAGGCGATTTTCTGCTTGATGGAAGGCGTGTCGAGCAAAGAGGACATCGACACGATCATGAAGTTGGGGATGGGCCATCCGATGGGGCCGCTGCAACTGGCTGACCACATCGGACTCGATGTGTGCCTGGCGATCATGGAGACTTTGCACAAGGGCTTTGCCGACGACAAGTATCGGCCCTGCCCTATGCTTAAACAAATGGTTTCGGCCGGCCGGTTGGGCGTCAAGACCGGTGGTGGCTTCTACGAGCAGCCAAAAAAATAATGGATTTTGAACCGACTGAATCGATGACGCTGTTGCGCGACTCCGCGCGGGGGTTTTCCGACAAGCGCCTCAAGCCGGGAGCGCAGGAATGGGACGAGCGCGAAGAGATACCGCAGGACATTTACCATGAAGCCAGTTCCCTCGGGTTCTTCGGCTTGTCGATTCCTGAGGAATTCGGCGGTCTGGGCGTCGATCCCCTGTCTTTCGCGGTCGCGATGGAAGAGTTAGCACGTGGCTCAGCGGCTTTCCAGGTCTGCTTGAGCGTGCACAATTCTCTAGTGGCTGCCGCGATCGCCACGCACGGAACCGAGGAGCAGAAGAAGCGGTACTTGCCTAAAATGGCGTCGGGAGAATGGATCGGAGCGTATTCGTTGTCCGAGCCGGGTTCCGGCACGGACGCGGCGAGTCTGTCGACTTACGCGGTCGACAAGGGCGACCATTTCGTGGTGAATGGCACCAAGTCTTGGGTGACGAGCGGCGGTTTTGCGAGCGTCATTCTGGTGTTCGTATCGACGTCCAAAGAGGCCGGCAGCCGCGGAATTACGTGCCTGATCGTTGAAAAAAATGCGGTCGGGCTCTCGGTCGGTAAAAAAGAGAAGAAAATGGGCCTGCGTGCTTCGGACACGCGCGAACTGATCTTCCAAAACGCCAAAATATCCAAATCCGCAGTTCTGGGCCAGGTTGGCGGCGGATTCAAGATCGCGATGAGTCAGCTTGACGCCGGCCGCATCGGAATCGCCGCGCAAGCGGTCGGCATCGGCACCGCCGCGCTCGAGGAGGCCGTTGCCTACGCACGGCAGCGCCAGCAATTCGGCAAGACGCTGGCCTCGTTCCAGCTCACCCAAGCCAAAATCGCTGACATGGCGACCAACCTCGACGCAGCGCGCCTACTTGTTTACCGTGCGGCCTATCTGTTGTCGCTGGGCAAGAAGTGTACGCGTGAGGCGTCGATGGCCAAGTCCTTCGCCAGCCGCGCGGCCAACAAAGCCTGCTTCGACGCCGTCCAAATCCACGGCGGCAACGGCTATGTGCGCGAATTTCCGGTCGAGCGCTATTTCCGCGACGCGCGCGTCACCGAGATTTACGAGGGTACGACCGAAATACAGTCGCTGATCATCGCGCGCGAAGTACTGGGCTGACCGCCCAACCTATCGCGGTCTTAGCTGCGCGTCAGTTTCTTGTAGTGGATGCGCTTAGGAGCGACGTCGCCGAGGCGTTTTTTCTTGTCTTCTTCGTAGGCTTGGTAATTGCCTTCGAACCAGACCACCTTGGAGTCGCCCTCGAACGCGAGGATGTGAGTGGCGACGCGGTCCAGGAACCAGCGATCATGGCTGATGACGACGGCGCAGCCAGGGAATGTCGCAATAGCTTCTTCCAACGCACGCAGGGTATGCACGTCGAGGTCGTTGGTGGGCTCGTCTAGGAGAAGGACGTTGGCGCCTTCTTTGAGCATTTTGGCAAGGTGCACGCGATTACGCTCGCCGCCGGAGAGATTCTTGACCAGCTTCTGCTGGTCTTGACCGGCGAAGTTGAAGCGACCGACGTAAGCCCGCGACGGCATCTGCAGCTTGCCCAAGGTAACTACGTCGAGGCCGTCGGAGATCACGTCCCAGACATTTTTCTCGCCGTCGAGGTGGCGGTTCTGGTCGACGTAGCCAAGTTTCACCGTTTCGCCGACCTTGAACGTTCCGGCGTCGGTTTTTTCCAGGCCAGTGATCATGCGAAACAACGTCGTCTTGCCCGCGCCGTTAGGCCCGATCACGCCGACGATGCCGTTCGGAGGGAGGCGGAAGGAAAGATCGTCGTAGAGCAGCTTGTCGCCGAAGGACTTGGCGATACCCTTGGCCTCGATGACGACGTCGCCCAGCCGGGGGCCTGGCGGTATATAAATCTCGAGGTCCTCGTAGGTTTTCTCCTTTTGGGAATCCTCGAGCATCTTGTCGTAGGCGGAAAGACGGGCCTTGCTCTTGGCTTGACGCCCTTTGACGCCGGAGCGCACCCAGGCGAGCTCTTCGGCCAGGGCTTTCTGCATTTTGCCCTCGGATTTGGCTTCTTGCGCCAGGCGAGCTTGCTTCTGTTCAAGCCAGCTTGCGTAATTGCCTTTATACGGAATGCCTTCGCCACGGTCTAGTTCCAAGATCCAGCCGGCGACGTTGTCGAGGAAGTAGCGGTCGTGGGTCACGGCGATGATCGTGCCCTCATACTTCGAGAGGTGATGCTCGAGCCATTCGACGGATTCGGCGTCGAGGTGGTTGGTCGGCTCATCTAAGAGGAGGATGTCGGGCTTCGACAGCAGCAGACGGCAGAGAGCGACCCGGCGCTTCTCTCCGCCGGACAATGTCCCGCACTTTTGGTCGGACGGCGGACAGCGCAGCGCATCCATCGCGACTTCGAGCGTCGAGTCAATTTCCCAGGCATTGGTCGCATCGATGCGTTCCTGCAGCTTTCCTTGCTTGTCGAGAAGCTTTTCCATGTTCTCGGGAGTCAGCGCAGGATCAGCGAGCAGGTCGTTTATCGCATTGAAATCGTTGAGAAGTTTCATCGTCTCGCCGACGCCCTCGGAGACGGTGTCTTTGACCGTTTTCTCCGGATCGAGCTGCGGCTCCTGTTCCAAATAACCGATCGAGTATCCCTTGGACTGAGTGATTTGGCCGGTAAACTCGGTGTCGCGGCCGGCCATGATCCGCAGCAGCGTGGATTTTCCCGAGCCGTTGTCCCCAAGGACGCCGATTTTGGCGCCGTAATAGAAACTGAGGTAGATGCCCTTGAGCACCTGTTTTTTCGGTGGGTGGATACGCCCCACATCGATGAGCGAATAGATGATTTGTTTGGTGTCGACTGTGGCCATGAGCCTATTCTAGCGTTTTCTCGCCGGTTTCGCGAGAAGACTGGTCGGGGCGCAGGCTGAAGCCATTCCAGGAACAACCTTGGCCGATGGGGCGATAATTCTCCAAATCACGGCGCACGCACTCTCTGCGTTGCAAGCAGTGGGAACGGATGCGCGGAAGTACGCCGCAGTCGCACCAGGCCCAAGGGCCGTCGCAGGCGTCGACGCCCTTGACCGCGTCGGGCTTGGGCTCTTTGGCGCGCGGGGTCTTGCGCGGTCCTGGAGCATTTCGTATCCGATCGCGGCGCTGCGCTTCGACTAGGGCCGCGCGCACAACCAGCGCGCGGGTTACCGTCTTGCGCACGAGCGGGCTCGGGTCGTGGGCAAATAATTCCTTCAAAAGGCGGGTCGCTTCAGGATTGTTTAGCTGCGCAGGTTCGGTCGACAGCGTCACGGCCATGTCCGCGCGGATCCGTTCGTCGGGCTCGGCCTCGAAAAATTTCTCCAAGAGGGGCATGGTCGCCTGTTCGAAATGCGCGGCGCGGGCCTTAGCGGCCTCAAGGCGCACGGCGGGCGAGAGGTCATCGAGCATCGGTTCTGCAGCATGCGCGCCGCAGGCGAGCGCCAGCATAAGTGCTACGACGGTCATGTCGAGCGAGCGCCATAGGTACCAGCTGGCGGCGGTGCGAAACGGCGCCCAGAGTCGGGCGTGGCGCTCGAGGGCTGAGGCCGGAGGTAGGCGACCGTTCTTGCGATAAAGCAGGCCGAACGCCTTGCGCACGCCAAAATCGCCGCTGGGCATCACGTCTGGGCGTCCAAGGCGGAACATCAGGAACATTTGCGCGGTCCACACGCCAATGCCGCGGACTTCTACCAGGCGTCGGATGACTTCGTCATCCGATAAATATTCAAGTTCCCGACGCGGCGGCACGACGCCGGTCCGGCACTTTTCCGCGAGATCGCGCAATGAGGCAAACTTGTTTTTGGAGAGACCGGCGCCGCGCAGGATCGCCTCGTCGAGTGCGAGTAGTGCTACGGGCGTGGGCTCGTTGTTGAACAATTTAACCACGCGCTGGTGGATGATCCTGGCGACCTTGGTGTGCAATTGCTGATGCACGATGGATTCAAGCAGGGCCGGAAAAGTCTCGTCTTTAGCGGGCGCCAGCCGATAGGGGCCGACCCTTTTGATCACGCGAGCGAGAACCGGATCGGCCGCCGCGAGGTACCGCGCCGCGGGCCTGTTCATCGCGCGAGTTCGTCCAAGCAGGCGTCGAAAATCTCCAGACCCTTGTCCACGTCGTACTCGTTGAGGACGAGAGGGGGCGCAATGCGGATGACTGATTTCCCGCAGCCGAGCAGCAGGAGCCCCTTTTTGAACGCCAATTGCTCGAGAGACCCAACAAATTCCGGTGCTGGTTCCTTTGTCGCGCGATTCTTGACGAATTCGACGCCGATGAACAGTCCCACCCCGCGAATGTCGCCAATGACCTTGTGCTTGGTCTGCAGTTTCTTGAGGCCGGCGAGAAGACGCTCTCCCATTTTTGCAGCGTTCTTGGCGAGGCCGCCCGAGACCAGTTCGAGAGTGGCCAACGCGCTTGCGCAAGCGAGGGGGTTTCCGCCGTAGGTGGACCCATGTGAGCCCCGAGGCCAGGTCATTACCGATTCTTTGGCAATGATCGCGCCGATCGGCATGCCGGAACCAAGACCTTTAGCACTAAGTAACACGTCTGGCTCCACACCGTAGTGATCGCAAGCCCACATTTTTCCCGTGCGCCCGACGCCGGTTTGAATCTCGTCAAAGATCAGCACGATGCCGTACTCATCACAGAGCGCTCGCCAAAACTGGAGGAACTCTTGATTAGGCAAAACGTACCCGCCCTCCCCTTGCATGGGCTCCAAGATCACGGCCGCGACCTCTTCCGGGGAAATCTGAGTTTCGAAGAGTTGATGGGCGGCCTTCACGCAATCTTCGAGCGTGTTGCGGTATGGATTATGGAAAGGGAGATGGTATACGCCCGGAAGAAGCGGGCCAAATCCCTTGCGGTACTTAACCTTGGAACTGGACAGCGTCATTGCGGCGTAGGAGCGGCCGTGAAACGCGTTATGGAAGCTGATTAGGCCATGGCGCTTGGTGTGGTGTCGTGCGAGTTTGACCGCGCCCTCCACCGCTTCGGTTCCCGAGTTCGTCAAGAACACCCGACGCTTTTCCTTGCCTTTGACCGACTTGGACAAGGCCTCGACTAAGTCTGAGAAGCCTTGATAGTAAAAGTCAGTGCCGCAAATATGGAGAAATTTATCCGCCGCTGCATGTACTGCGGCGACGACCTGGGGATGGTTGTATCCGGTGGAGGAGACCGCGATGCCCGCCATCCAGTCGATAAAGCGGTTGCCGTCGACGTCCTCCAGCATCGCTCCTTGGCCGCCGCCGGGCACCAGCGCATATTCCTTTATATAAGACGTGGACGCATAGGCCTTGTCGCGTTCGATTACCGCGCGGGCCTTGGGGCCCGGGGGGGCGACGACGATGCGAGGATAGGCGGCAGTTTGCGGGCGAGTTTTGGTGGGCATAGCGATCCTTATTCCATGATGGTGCGGCTTTGTTCGCGCATGAATTGGGCAACGTAGTAAGGCCCGCAGCCGCCCTTGCCCGTGGAGCCGGAGCCTTTCCAACCGCAAAAGGATTGAACTCCAGGCCACGCGCCGGTGGTGGCACCGGTCGGACGGTTGGCGTAGCAGACGCCGGCCTCGATCTCGTCGAAAAACTTCTGTATCTCATCTTTTTGGGCGGAGAAGATCCCCGCCGTGAGGCCATACTCGGCTTTGTTTGTTTCCGCGATGGCCTGATCGATGCCTTTGACTTTTCCTATGGCCAACAGTGGAACGAACAGTTCGCGCATGAATAGCTCGTGGTCCAGTGGAAGTTCGACGATTGTAGGCGCGACGAAATGGCCCTTGTCGTACACCGTGCCGTTCATTCGCTTTCCGCCGAGAAGGATTTTTCCGCCTTTAAGGGCGGAGACGACCGCACCCTCAAATGTCTTTACCGCCTTCGCGTTCACCACTGGCCCGAAGAAAACGTCTTTCTGGGATGGGTCTCCACAGACGATGGCTCGCGTTTTGGAGAGCAGCTTTTCGACGAATGCATTGTAAACCTTGGCATGCACGTACACTCGAGAACAGGCCGAGCACTTCTGTCCTTGAAGGCCGAACGCCGAGCGCATCACACCCTGGGCCGCGTCATCGAGATTCGCCGTCTCGGAGACATACGTGGCGTTTTTACCACCCAGTTCCATCAGCGCGGGCTTCGGATATACCGAGGAAAATTCCTTGACCATTCTCATTCCAACGTCCTTCGAACCCGTGAACACGATGCCGTCGACGCCGGGATGCTTCCAAAGCGCGTCGCCGATGACCGCTCCGAGGCCGGTCAGGAAATTGAAAAGTCCTCCCGGGATGCCGGCTGCCTGGTAGCACTCATAAAGCATTAAGCCCGTCCAAGGGGCGTCCTGCGCAGGTTTGTAGACAATCGCATTGCCCGCGAGTAGTGCCGCCGCCGACATGCCAGTCGACAGCGCCATGGGGAAGTTGAACGGGGCGATGCAGACGAACACGCCGTACGGACGAAGAACGGAACGTGTGTTTTCATTGGGCAGGAGCTTGCCCAGCGGCTTGACGAAGCCGTCGTTTTCCTCGACGATGCGGCAGTAGTAGTCGATCAAGTCCGCGGATTCCTCCGCGTCGCCCATCGCCTCCATGCGGCTTTTGCCGACCTCGAGGCTCATGATCGCGGCGATTTCGAACTTGCGCCGGCGAATGACATGAGCGGCCTTGCGCAGGGTCTCCACGCGCTCCTGCCAGGGAAGCGCACCCCAGATCCTTTGCGCCGCACGCGCGGCCTTGACCGCAAGATCGACGTGATCAGGCGTCGCGGCGGCAAATCGGCCGAGCACGACTGAGGTGTCGATCGGCGAGACGTCGACGAGGGGTTCGGATGATGTGGAAACCGCCTTGCCGTCGATCCAGAGTGGATGCGTCGCGCCGGCATTAGAGCCGACGAGAGCGAG
>JANPGH010000142.1:0-7727 GCA_031423795.1 Elusimicrobiota bacterium
GTCGGTGGGACGGAACAGTTGCTTAGCGGCCAATGATGAGACAGTATCGTGGACGTATTGGTCGGGAGTTTTGGATAGATGAAAGGTGATCGCTAGTTCCTCCGCAGTCACCTCCCCTTCGCGGAGACGAAAACGATAATCCTCTACGATTTCTAACAGCTCGGGGACTACATCTTGCAGCTTTGCTGATGGCTCGATACGTGCCAGCCGTTGGAGGAGTTGCTTCTGCATGGCTTTAAACAATGCGGGAGTGTCACGACGACGCGAGGCTATACCTCGGATCTTTAACTCGCCAGTCTTGAATGCTCCAAAGTAACGGCCGGGTACGCCCGACAGGGCATCCTCTTTCGAAGGGCAGTAACGGATCCATTCGTATACACCCTCTAAGGCCAGAGGACATTCAGCCTCTTTCTCGATAGCTATTCTCAGTTCTTCTAGATCCGCTCCAGGCTGGATAGTGATCCATAATGCGTCTACAAGCGCATGTAGAAGATGATAACCCCGGCTTTCGACCGCATCCTTGGCTCGTAGCAAAACCTCGCGGCCCCAAGCCGTCACGCATTCATGTGCTTCGATCTTTCCGAAGCGAGCGTTTTTAAAACCGAGGTATCCGAAGCAGCAGACCAAGGTCCACTTATGTGCATCAGCGCGAGCTTTGTACGTTTTCGAGAGGGGAACTCCAGCTTTATAGAGGGTTTTGTATCTCGCCCGTTTCACTAGGATGGGTTCAAGCACGGAGGGAACAAGCCCACGACGTTTTTGACAGAGGTGATGGCCAATCTCCGGTACCACGTTGTCCGGACAACACCCGCAGTTGACAGTCTCCGGAGAGATGTTACGCCTGACCATCATCTCAGGGTACATCGATGTGAAATCGTATTCCGCGACATTGCGATGCCAACCAACTTCAGGTTCGTACACGAGGCCACCTTTATCAGCGATGACTAAGTCGGTCGCTGGACGAAAATCCTCGGCCTGTTGCTTGTCCATCGGAATGAGGACGTTGTTTTTCCACGCCCAAGCCATTTGCATGGAACTTAGACTTGTGCCGATCGTACACCGCGCCGCTCGTTGGACTGGGATCTTCGCGATGCGCGCGATCTCGTAGAGCCCGTCCGTATCCGTTTCGCGCAGCATGAAGCTGTTCTTTACGTCGAGATGCCAACGTCCAAACAGGTAGCGAGCGCCGCCTTGATAAATCGCGCGGCCGTAAGTCCAGAAGCTGCGCTGAGTACGTTTGCCCATCCCACGCTTGGCGTCGCGGGAGAAATCCAAATTCATTCCGCGCTCTTTAGCGAGGCGATCGAGTTGGGGCATTAGTACGCTGTCGCCCCATTGCGTGGTGATGATGTCCGGGTCTAATTCGTGCAGACGATTGATGAGCGACTCTAGCTGGTCTTCAATACTTCCTTCTAATTCATACGACCGCCCATCCATTGTCATCACAAGCCGTCCTCTGAAGGCATGATTGGGGTCTAGGCGTCCGGTGATTTCTGAGCCAGATAACGCTAAATGGAGGTTGGTCAGTTCGGGGACTTCGTAATCGATAGCCCAAGGGTCATCCTTCAGATCAAATGAGCTTATTTGTTCGTCTTGGATTTCGAAATCACACAGCGCTAGGGGGAAGTGATCACGCTCATAGTGATAGGCTTGCACGAGGTGGATGTCAGCGTCGTAGAGGGGAAGTTCGAGCGCTGCTAAGTGTTTGACGAGTGCGTCGCGCTCAAGTGCAGGGACGCGGACTTCAAGGACGCTTATAGTCCGTCCGGAGAAAAGCTCCTGCTTCTCGACCCACTTTGTCTCCGTCTTGTAGGATTGAGTAGTGAGTATACGGATCGCTTGCTTAAGTTGCACGGTCGTTCCGGAAAGATGAAACGCCGGACGCCATGGGTCCAATACGCTAAGACGGCGGCCACTACGTTCGATAATCCAGACGCGCATTCCCTCCGGCTCGGGATACGCGTCAAAGATCCACCCCGGCGTTCTTTTTGAGTTCAAGGCGTTTCTCTTTTTCCATTTCTATCAGCTGTCTTTCAACGGCGACCAGCATCGCCATTAATGCTGCTTCAAATGGCATCGGACGGCTCGCCATGGATGCCGGAGCCGCGTGGTAACGTGCAAAGCGCCAAAGTGCATCGAAGGCTTCCTGATCTTCTTTTCTAAGCGCCCGTCTAAAGAGTTTCCAGGCCTCTTCTTCGGCTTGCAGCGTCTGAACTATCGTCGCTAGTGTTCGTCCCATAAAACCTCATCTCGCCACGTGCGCAGCGACTTAACTGTTCTTCCCAGCCTTCGCGGCCTTTAGGTGGTTGTCGATCGACCGCAAGAACCAGCCAAACGGCAGGAAGGGCCGTCATAGCCTCAAGGATGTGCGTAAATACCCGTCGTGCAGCGGCGATAGGGACGTCCTCGTCGTAAAAGAGCGGCATGGGGTCAGAGATGACAATTGGTTCGCCTCTCCAACGCTGCGGAACTTTCACTTTGACCATGGTTTCGAGTTGGTAGAGATTAAACGGTCGCGCGAGGTCCACGTGCGCTAGCGCTGCCCTTGAGTCTGTACCGAAGAACCGAGAGGCATAACCGAGACCATAGGCGTTAAAAGAATTTCCCGCGTCAAGCCACAGTACGCGCATCCCATTCAACAGCGCGGGGCACAGCGCCGTTAGAAATCGACCCGTCAGATCGCGCGGTCCTGACACAACGTAACGCCCTTCCGGAAATACACCGTTGTGCAGTAAAGGCTTGAGCGGTTCAATGGCTGCAAGGCTGGTTCTGGCAGAAGCGGTACTAAACTGCATGACTCAGTATAATCGAACAAGTGTACGATATCAAGACCTAGACCGAATGGACTCACCTTGCGAGTAGTGCGGAGGAAATGTCACGTTGGTCGCATGTGCGGACGGTACACCCAAACGGCAAGCGTAAAGCAGTTGAAGGAGCGATTCGGCGGCGTTGTTTCTGAGAGCACTGAGCTCAAGCCGCGCTACAACATCGCGCCGACCCAAGATGCTCCCGTCGTGGGAGGAGGAAGTGCGCGGACACTTAAGTTATTGCGATGGGGACTTATCCCGTCGTGGGCGAAACGCCGTATCAGATAATCCGCCTCACGGGGATCAAGGATTGTCTTTAGTGATGAGAGGTTGTTGCGCGTCCACGCGCGATAAGCGATTTCGACGCAGACCGCCCAATATTCGCGGTGAGAACGCGCGGCGTGGCCGTCGTCGGCCGTGCGCTGCGGCAGGCGCATCAGGCGCAACAGCTTTATGGCCTCGGGTGTCAGGTGAATATTCGTATCGATCGAATCCGGTTCGTTGCTTTTTTTGATTTCTCCCCAAAATTGCCGGATGAGCCGATCGTAGTCGGTTGAGTCCCGGCGCAACGACAAGAATCCGTCCACCAAGGCGGAGTCGGTTTTCTCGAGGACGTGTGCCAGCTCATGGACGAGGATGTCCGACAAGTCAGCTTCGAGCGGTTCGTCCCAGCATCCAAACGATTTTGACGGGGTGGGCGGCGATGAGGAAACGTGGCATCCGGTCCAGCATCGTCGCCACGCGCAACGTCGCGCGCTCGTGAGCCAATCCGGACGTCGGTCCGTTCAACGATTCGATTTGAATACTTTCCGACGTCAATCCCCAGGCGGAGAAGATCGCGGCTGCCCTCTCAGCGTCGGCTTCCACCCGCGCTTGGACTGTGGTTTGAACCGCATCGATGGGAAGGGGCTGCGCACTGAGCACCGCGGCGAGAAATGACGCCAAAAGGCAAAGCGGGGGCATTCGATGAGGGCAGCTCGTTGTTGCGCTTCCCGCAAGCCCTTGGTGGCGGAACTGTCGTCGAGAGGCCAACCCTTGTATAACCGAGTTCGTATGATGAAATGGTCCGAAATCTCACCTGACGCGCATCCGTTCGACCGGGAAACGGCACGCGCGCGTATTGGTCAGATCGTTCGCGACATCGCGATCGGTCCCAACGAAGAGCGTTCTTCGGTCGAGAAACGTTTGACAGATCAATTCGTGCGGGAATTTGGATCCTGGATTAGGGATTGGAATTGGAGCACGTACGAGGGTGGTCCGGTTCGCTATGCGCACGCGGAACTCACGCCGGAAAGCGTCGCCGATTGGCGGGATTTCACAGAGGAACTCCTCGCGTGTTTCCGGAAGATAGAAAAAATAAAGATTGAGTCGCCGGGGATGAAATTTTGCACGAGCGCGCGATAGGCGTCCTTGATCTGGTTGAACAGGCCCCACCCGAAGGTGCCGCCGGCCATTTTTTCGGAGGCTTTCGTGCCGACCCCGACGTGATAGAGGGCGATTTGATTGGCGTCTTGATTCAGCGCCGCGTACAACTTAAGCGCGTTCGTTCTGGTCTCAACGCCTTCGTCGGTCTGGCCTTCCTTGTTCCAGGTTCCGTCCAGGCAAATCGCTATTTTTTTCGCCATAGTGATGGCGTTATAGCGACTCGGGTTGCGCTTAAAACAGCGCTTGCAAGGCCAGCAACGTCGCCATACTGGCCAAGATCGTCGGCAACGTCTTTTTCGTCCCGATGGCGACGAGCACGGCGACCGTCGCTGCGAGCAGCCGATAATTTCCGAGGCCGAGGTCAACGCGACCCTTAGTCAGCAACACTTCCGGAAAAATGATGGCCGACAGGACGGCAGGCGGCACGAACCTCAGCGCGCGATGCAGCGCCGGCGGAACGTGGATGCGCCCGAAGGCGTAGATGAACGAGAAGCGCATCGTGAAGGTGATCAGTCCGCCAAGTATGAAAATCAGCCAAATGTTCACTTCACTCTCTCCACGATCGTTCCGACCAAGATACCGACGAAGGCGGCAACGATCAGGCCGAGCTTATACGGCAGCCCGAACGCCAGTAACGCGACCACCCCCGCCGACAGCGCGGCGGCGACAACCGGGAAATCCTTCAATACCGGCAGCACCATCGCGATGAATGTGAGCGGCAGCGCGAAATCTAGGCGCCAGGATGGGGGGATGGAGGCGCCCAGAAAGTTTCCGAACGCGCTGCTGACCTGCCAGATAAACCACAACCCCAAACCGGCGCCGAGAAAGAACCAATGGCTGTCGGGTTTGACGCCGTCGACCTCATAGTGGACGATCGCGGTGGCGTAGGCTTCGTCGGTCAGTAGGTAAGACAACAATATTTTCCATTTTAACGGCAGGTCGCGCACGTATTCTGCGATGGACGCGCTGTACAGCATGTGGCGCAAATTCACGACGGCGATCGATAGCACAACCACGATGGACGGCGCGGATTCTCCAATCAGCTTCACCGCTACGAATTGCGACGAGCCTCCGAAGACGATCGTTGACATCAGCTGAGCGGCGGTCGGCGAAAGCCCGTAGTTGCGCGCGAGCGCGCCGTACATCATTCCGAAAGGGAAGACGCCAAGCAGGATGGGGGATTCCGCGCAAATCCCTTCCCAAAGCCGAGTGAGTCTCTGATTACTACGGAGGGTCAGATTGATTAGTGATCCTTCTGGGACATCGTGCGCGAGAAAGTCTTATATAGGTCCGTGGTTTTGTGGCGGCCGGGGGGGAGCATTTGGTCTAGGGTTTGCCACCAGAATCCGCCGCAAAGCGATGAGCGCAGCGCGCAGGAAGCGAAGGTGTACGAGGCCACGAGATTCTTGCGCGCGCCTTCGACATCGTCTGGCGCCAGCCACCAGTAGCCTTTGAGTGCGTCCTTCTCGACGTAGCCGTAGCTGGACAGTATCAGCGGTGTTCCAGGCAGGATATCGGCGACTTGATCAAAGACGCGCTCGAGTGAGACGCCAACGGGATTGTCTTCCGGATATAGAGACAGGCCGACGATGTCGGCGGATTTGGCAAATCCCAGCGGGCTGTAATGCTTCAGCCAGCCGGATAGCGAGTGCGCGCGGTCCGGGGCCGTGGCCTCCCACCCGTACAACGTCGCGACAATCTCGGCGCGGGGGTCCAGTTCCCGCGCTTTGGTCACGCCGGCCGAATAGATCTGAAAAACCTGATCGGTGGTCAGCGGTGCGGATGCGCCACCGAGCCAATCTCCGTTCAATTCGCTGCCCACTTCCCACGAGGATACCTTGCCTTTGAAATGAAGCACAACATTATTGATTCGTTGGGCGTAAATCGCCGGACTCATAGTGCGTGGCCATTGGGCGGTGTCGAGAATGCACAGCATGATCGACATTTTTTTCTTGCGCAGGGTATCGACTATGCCGTCGACTTCGTTAAACGAGCGCTGACGCGAGTAGATGAAATCGATAGGATTCGGGCGCAGCACGACCCGCACCCAGTTAGCACCGGAGCGCGCGACGGACTCGGCGACCCACTCGACATCCTCGATACGCGACATCAGACCATCGTCGAGCGTTAGGCCGAAGCGAAACTTTTTGATGTTTGAAGGTTCTGAGCTCATTTGAAGCCCATGTTCGGACAGGGAGGCGGCCCAGGCCTGAGACGTCGCGCGCAGGGCGGACTGAAAACCCGTGGCGCGCTTGGCGGCATCAGATTGGCGGGTGGCGTCGGCCAAACTTTTTTGCGCCTCCTCGGCGAGCTGTTTGACATTGCTTCCCGGGCTGTACGGCGGCGCGTAATCGCCGATGTGGTGTTTCCATGAATCCTTGAAGAGCCGGTATTCGGTGACCGCGATTTCCTCATCGATGAAAACGGCGGCTCCGTCGGAAAATCCGTGGCCGTCGTTGTCGGCGACGACCGCACTGAAGCCGGCGTCCTTGATAGGCCAGATAAGCTGAAGTGTGGCGGGCCCGCCAGGCCAACTCGCGGTCAAAAGTTTTCCGGTTTGCACGATCCGCACTCTGACGGGCGAGCCGCTTCCATCAAGGGAGAAAGCCCAGAAAGGGAGCTTCGCCAGATCGGGGGTTTTTTCGTCGGTGCGGCTGATTCTCCGTGCCAGTCCGCTGGCGTCGAGGGTGTGTCCGCGCTCGTCGAAGACGAAAAGCTTGACCGTCGCCGCTTTGGCGGCCAGGGCGACGGTCAGGAGCAGCGCGGCAGTCACGGCAGTCCGCTCCTCCAGCGCCGCCATGCAAATTGCGCATCGCGCAAATGCCCCGAGCCGAAAAAGAGGGCGTAAGGCGCCAAGCCCATGGCGAGTTGCGTGCGCTCCGCGGGTGAACCGGTGATAAACTGCAGACCAGCCCATAAGGCGACGAGGGTCGCGAGCCAACGCAATTTGACGGGGAGGATGAACAGTACCAACACTTCTCGTTCCGGCTCGAGCCGTGCGTACGCGAGGAAGGATGACAGCACCACGACAGCATTCCCGAATTCCACGCCGCAGATGACCGCACCGAGGCTGGTCATTAGCGCGCCGATCGCGATGAACAGCGTCAGCTTGAATTCACCCCAGGCCATTTCAAGCGCATGAAGTATCGAATACTGCATAGCCATCCAAAGCAACAGCCATAGCAGGCCTGTGGGTGGCGGAATGATGAGGAAGGTAAACAGGCGCCAAATTTGTCCGCGAAGCAGGCCCGCCGGATCGAGCGCGATGATTTCGAGGAACTCCGGCTTGATCTCCCGCAACACGCCGACGGCCGCGGTCATTCCGACGAGAAATATCGGCAATCCCGGAGCGGCGAGGAAGCCGAAGCGCTTCTCGAGCCGCTCCGGGATTGCCGATATTTCTCGTCGGAATGACCGCGGCCGTCGGCGTGTTGCGGGAGATCAAGCCGGAGTTCCTCGAAATCATCGCGCTCGATCCGGCGGGCCTGCTTCGCG
>JANPGH010000143.1:0-2725 GCA_031423795.1 Elusimicrobiota bacterium
GACAGTGCGGGTCTAAGAACGTAGAGCAACAGCCGCTCAAGGCCCGCGCGGTCGTGGGCTTCTACGATTGTCCCCCCATCCAGCGAAAATCCCCCATGCGGCCAGGCCAGCATCGAGGCCACCGCCTCACGGGGCATCACCTCCAGCCGCTGCATCCGCTTGACATTTAATCGATACTTAACTTGCGCAGAACCGATGGGCGGCCTACACTGGGGGCATGCCCCTCTCTTGGCGCCATATAACCGCAGTCCTCTTCTGCGCCGGACTCCTCCTCGCCAACGACGCGCCGAAGTCGTATTACGACTTAACCCTAGTCGTTTCTCTTGACCGCGATCAAGCTTCTCAGGCTGCCACCTTGCTCAAAGCCAGCGTCAAAGATAAAATCGGCAAAATCAGCGGCGGCGATCCGATGGAGTTGAAGAACGGGCAAATGGAGTCGCCGACGCCACGCGGAACGCTCAGGCACACCGCCGTGACCGTGTGGCGAGTGCACTGGACGCCGGAGCAGAGGGCCGCGGCAGCAGCGGTCGCGAAATCGCTGCCGGACGCAAATCTCGATATCACGCCGGCGTCGGACGCTGGCATGCCCCCGCCAACCGCCTCGCGCACGCCCGCCGAGCGCCTGCGCAAGCTGGCATTCGAACAACTCGGCTTTCTACCGCCGAGTCTGACGAACGCCGCCGCAGCGGCCGCATTCTTCGATCAATCCCTTGGCCACGTCACCAGAGAACTCACCGCGGTGTCCCTGATGACCGGCCGCTCGCCCTCGCAACTTTTGCACGAACCCGTCGTCGCAGCCGCCAAAGTTCACGCCAACCCGCGGTTCAAAGCCTTCGCTTCGGCGCCGCCGTCCCTCACGGGCTCGACCGGCCACCCCTTCGAGGCGGAGTTTACGGCGGCCGCCGTAAAACACCCCGGGGTCACCCCGGAGATGCTGCAAGCACTCATGTTCGCTTCGCGGGGTTATGAGGGTGGATTCGCCAGTTCTAGCGGCCTGTATGGAATTATGGGACTGGGACGCGCCACCGCAAAAAGCCTCGGCGTCGACCCAACGGATCCGGCGCAGAGCATTGACGGCGCTGCGCGTCTCTTCGCTTCTCTCCAAAAGCAGTTCTCGGGCGATCTCAGCCGCTCGGCGGCGGCGTTCTACTGCGGAACCGGTGTTGTGCGTCGCAGCGGGGGCATCCCGCGAGCATGCACGGACTATCTGGGCCAGTTCCGACTCGCCTATCAAAACGGCGTCGACCACGCGCTCAATGCCGAAGCTCCGCGCCGCCCCCCGGAGCCAGCTCCCAGTCCGCCTCGGTCTTCTGCTCGCGAAACGCCGCGCCCTCCCGCCGTTTCGCCCCCTGGAACCTTCTCGCGCCTCTACGACGATGCCCGCGTTGACCTTGTCTCCTATATCTCTGGAGACACTTCGCCCAACGACCCCGATAGACACCTCGGCAACGTACGCAAGATACCGATGCAGTCGGTGCCTGTGATCCGTTGGGCAGCAGAAAGAGTGGCCCACGTCGACCCCGACGTTTATCAGGCCCTTGTTTGGGCGGAAGGCGGTGCGACCGGTGCGCAGTCGAGCCAAGGCGCCAAAGGCTACGCACAAATCACGCGCAGCGGCTCGGCCTCGTGCACCGGATTCTCTTGGGAGCAACGCACGCAGGACATGGACATCAATATCGCCTGCGGCGCTTACCTCTTCGCCGAACGCAGCGCGAAATTGCGCTCCCAAGGCATCGACGACCCCGTTCTCGCCTTGGCGATGTACAACACCCGCCCGCGAGACTCGACTACCGGCGCGGACACATGGGGGCTCATCGCCACGCGTCGCCGAGTTCCCGCATTCAACGAAACAGTGGCCTATGTCTCCCGCATCGCGCGCTATACCTGCGAGCTTTCCGGCAAACACATTCTCAACATCGACACGCACATTCCCCCGAACATGCAGTCTCGCTCGCGTCGCTACTATGCGCAAGCCGCCCAATGGATCCAGGCGGAGCGCGCGTCCTCTCGCCAGGCTGCTAAATCCCTTCGTCCCGAATGCGAGAGTCTTTGAAGCCGCCATAAGGGGTCGTGCGCAATGTAGTATTGTTCGCGCCCGCGCGAACGCTTCGAAAGCAGACACAAGTGCAGCGGCTTCAAGCTTCGGGGCTTTGCTGGGCTTATTTTAGCAGGTAGGTAATTCAAGGGCAGTATTCGTAAGAGTCCCTCCCCCTCTGCCCGCCGTGTCTCCACAAAGATGCGCCAGGGTCTTTGGGCCTCCTAAAAAAGACAAAGATCCTGATTCTGCCCCATCCCCTCGTCGCAAATCCGACCACGCTCGCGGGACCTGGAAGCCCGAATCATGATGCGCCGGTCGCCGGCGGCGGTCCGCAATCCCCGGCGGCGGCAGAACAGTCGGTCGTCGATGAGACCGCGAAATTACTATTTGACGCCCGCGACAACACTCGCCCTGACGAGGGTCGTCGCGAATTGGGAATGGTAGCCACGCGAGCGCTTCGTGCGCATCGAAAACGGAACGATCGCCCGTCTGGAACTTCGTTTCGGCGAGGGCGGATCCTCCAACACGTTGACGCTCAGCCGCGAACCCGCGCCCCGCTGATCGACGGGAGCTTACCAACACTGCCCGTCGTTGGCGGAACAATCTGACAAGGCGACTCGTATGGATGGGTGCCCCACCCGCCTGTCGGCAATTCGTATCAGCCGCGCAATGCCGCCGCAAGCCCGC
>JANPGH010000144.1:0-2978 GCA_031423795.1 Elusimicrobiota bacterium
CCTTTCGGGCTGATACTGAACCTCGTCGTCAGCCGCTATGACCCTAATCTGGTGCTCGAGGCCTTACGCATTACGGCAGGGGTGACGGTGGTCATGATGTTTTTGGGTTTTATCTACCCCGGATTTTTTCAGTCGATCCACGTCGCGCTGACCTTGGCGCTGCTGGCCACGATCGTTATCCAGCTTGTCCAAATATTCGTGTTCCACTTTGTCCCTGCTTGGACCGATTGGGTGGTGGCGATAATTTTTTGCGGCTACATCGGCTACGATTGGGGACGGGCGAATCGAATCCCGAAGACGGTGGATAACGCCATCGACAGCGCGGCCGCGCTTTACATGGACATCATCAATCTCTTCGTGCGGATTCTGAGCCTTCTGGGACGACGTAGAAACTAACTTCTATCATTGAGCCTATCTCGCTCATAATAATTGCCGTCGTTGCTTCCATGCTTGGGCTAGGGTCGTCGGCACGAGCGACGCAATCCGCTTATTTGGAAGATCCAACGGAGATTTCTAGATACGTGCGTGCGCGGGCAATCCCCTTGGAATGGCCGACAGTATTCGGCGACCCGGAGCGATTGATTTATTTTGGGGAAAGGCACCCCGACGCCCGGCCAAAAGCGGAATTGGTTGCCCATATGAACGAGGCAGCCGCGGCGGGGATCACGCATCTAGCGATTGAAATGTTGGGGGAGGATCGCCGCGATTTGATCGATCGCTTTGGACGCGGTGAAGCGACGGAAATCGAAATGGTCCGGGCCTTTTCCAATGATTGGGGGCCCGCCGATCGCGGTTTTTACCCGGAAGAATACGCGCAAGTTCTCGCGGCCGCCAAGAAGGCGGGAATCAAGGTCGAACCTCTCGACTTTTCACTCGCCGATAAAGATAAGGCATGGGATTCTTGCGTCGGCAAAAAGACAAAGCCCGCATGTCAGGAAGATGAGACCAAAAACCGCGACGATCATATGATGTCGAGTCTTGCGCGTCTTCTGTCACAAAAGGACATCGGGCGCGTCCTCGCCTGGACCGGCGCCTGGCATGCCTGCGCTTTGGAACAGGCGACGAAGCTACGTGAAAGCGGTATCGCCTCTCGAAGTTATTATTTCGTCACAAAAGGCGTTTACGAGAAGAGTAGCGGCATCATCCACTACGTCGACGCCATCGAGAAATTCGGCTGGTCCTCCCGGCGTTTGCTGATTCCCACGCAAGGGGTTCAGGCGTGTTTTGCGGGTTTGATTTACGCGCCAGGCACTGAAGTAGCGCCCGCGCGACGCTAGCAGCCTCAGCGCGTAGTGATATTGGCGCCCCTACTCTGCTATATAGTGAGTGAAGTCGGGAGGATGCACTTGATTAAGAGAAGGGATGTCGCCGGGCTGTTCGCGGCTCTGGTTTTGCTGAGCGGCTGTAAGGCGGCCGCGACGAAAGCGGATGCGACATCTGAGGTATGCGGGCTCAAAGCGGATCCCGCGGCGGCGTTGATTTTGGCGAGCGGAAGTAGTAGCACGAAGCGCAAGATCGTATTTGCCGTAGGGGCAGTGGATAACCGCAAGCGAAGGCATAGTCTCGAGGGCGACTGCGACGATATTATTACTCGCGCCAAGCCCGGGGAGCGGGAATTTTCGGTTCAGGTGATGTTCGTCAACTACGGATTGAAAGACGCTCTTGAGGTGAAAACGGGGCCATATTATGCGTACATCAATCTGAAGGCATCGGTTGAACAGGGGAAAATATATCGCGTGACCGGAGAGGTTCGAGACAAGTCATGTTTCGCGTGGCTGGAGAATCCCTCGACGGGAGCGAAGGTGTCGGCGGAGTTTAGTGCGGTTTATGCGGAGCCGAACTTCGATATGGCTTCGCCGCCTATCGTCGATGCGGCCAATAAATTCCTGATGAAGTGATCCGGGTTCAGGGCATTGCATTTTTTCAGGTCGGACAGTAAACTCCTGTTCGATGACTATTCCAACTTTGCCGACGGTCATGACCGGCGTGATGACCTTGGCCTTTTTGGTTGCGGAGCGAGTCTTCCCCGGCCGGGAACTTCCCCAGGCAAAGGGATGGTACGTCCGGGCGTTCTTAATCAATCTTTCGCAGCTTGCGATTACGTTGCTGACCGCAAGGCAATGGCGCAATATATTCGGAGACGTCAGCCTATTGCATCTTGAGCGCCTTCACGCGCCCATGGCGGAGGGATTTATCGCGTGGTTCGTCGGGACATTCTTTTTCTATTGGTGGCACAGGCTCCGGCACGTGGACGGTTTCTGGCTGCTCTTCCACCAAGTGCACCACTCGCCGTCGCGGATAGAATTGGCCACCTCGTTTTATAAGCATCCTATCGAGATATTTTGCGACGCGGTTTTGAGCGCGATGGTGATCTATCCCCTGCTCGGCTGCTCGATGGACGGCGCCTTCTGGTATAACTTTTTTGCCAGCACGGGAGAGTATTTCTATCACGCCAATCTGCGTACCCCGGCGTGGCTTAGGTTCCTGATCCAGACCCCGGAACTTCATTCAGTACACCATCAATACAACCTCCACGCGTTCAACTACGCGGACATCCCCCTATGGGATTATTTGTTCGGCACGCACAAAGACACGACGGTTTTCGCAAAGCGATGCGGCTTCCCTATAGGCGCCGAGGAAAAACTATTCAAGATGCTGGCTTTCAGGGATGTCTACGTCGCTGAGACGCCGTCTAGTCGTTTAGCCCCTTGATCGTCGAGTCGCCGGAGCCTGTCGTAATCGTGACCTGAAGCGTCGCGTCCGCGGTTTCGCCGAGCCCGTTGGACGTCGTTCCAGAACCGCTGTTTTGGATTGAACGCAGTTTCGTTCCCTTAGGAAATTTCAGTGTGACATCGCCGCTGCCGCTGTGCGCCTCGACGGACGATCCCGACACGCGGTTCCACGCCAGGTCGATATCGCCGCTGCCGGTTTCGACGTTGACGTCGATACCGGCGTCGCGAAGGACTATGTTTCCCGAG
>JANPGH010000145.1:0-2228 GCA_031423795.1 Elusimicrobiota bacterium
AATAGGCCGGTTAGCTTGTACGTTAGGCGGCACAATCGACCATCGGCGGTCCTCGCTCAATATTCAATGCCCAGGAGACCACAATGTACGGCTCGACTTCCAAGGTACTTGCGTCTGCATTCACTACGTGCCTCATCGCAGGACAACCCCTGCACGCTCAAGGCGTCCAAGGCACCATATCTCAAGAGAAGTTGGGCTACCAAGTGGAGCTGTACGGCGACTTGGTGATGAGCTCCAACGGGCTTCTAAGTGGCGCGCTCATGCAGGGCCGCGGACAACATCTTCTGCAAGAAAGAAATATTCTGGTTACCAGCGAGAAAATTGCGGAAATCGTGTCCGGGAAAGTGTCTCTCCAAGTCAAGACCAAGCGAACCCCAGATTCTAAGAATTTGGAGCGCTTACCGGTACAGTTTGCAATACTCGAATCGACGAAGATCTGCAAAAATGGAAAACCGGTGGCAGTCGATTCCCTGAAAAAGGGTGATATGGTTACTGTTACATCCGAGCCTGGGAAGATAAATGCGATAAGTGTTCGGATTGGTCCAATGCTATTTGGCGGCGCCGACACAGGGGTGGGTAAGCTAAAGAGATACGACTGCAGCACATAAATTAACATGAGGTAATTTCGCCGCAGTGCAAAGACCTGGGAGAATGGACCATGTTTAATTCACTCAATGCATATGGATCGCTGACTATTCGCTCACTCCTTGCCGCTGCGATCATTGCACTGGTTGGTTGCTCCGGTACGATGCAGCGCGGGGCAGTTTCTAGAGCCGAACAGCTCGCTCAGTCGGGGGACTGCCTTTCCGCAGCCCAGTCTGTGGCCCGCGCAAGAGAATATGGAACTTTAGACCCGCAACTTCAGCGCAGGGTCGATCAATTGCGAGGCTGCTTCGAAATCGGCAATGCGCAAGCGCGAGCTGCCAAAATCGACACACCTGTTCGTCTCAACACTTCGCCGAGCATAAATTTATCTACGAATTTACTTCGACACTTGCTGGTTCGCCAGCAGACCAATCCGCCGCGCCAGAAGACTGTACTCATCGTTCAAGATCCCCACTGGAACGCAGGTGCCCAATGGAACCTGCATAGGGGACTACAAATACTATTCGCAGAAAATCCGGCTCTTGTCGAACGCACCGTTTTATTAGGAGAAGGCCTGCCAATTCAACGCAGTATCGAGGGATTGACTGCGCTAGTCGCTGGTAGCCCTGATCCGTCAGAGTCATTGATTAGGTTAGTGTTGGCGAGTTACACACTACCCGGCTATGTAACGTTTGAATGGGCGAGTGAACTCGGAATTCCGGTTTATGGAGTCGAGGATACTACCCTTTATACTGAAAGCGCGCGCAGTTGGCTCGCAAATAGTTTTGATTTATGGAGAATGGTTGTAGTAGCACGAAATGCAAGTATGGCGGCGGCTGCAATTGGCGAAATCGAGCGTGGCAATCTACCGATTCTGTTCATTGGAGGCCTGCATCTGTCAGCAATAGATTCATCATTGTTTGACAGAAGTACAACGGCGGCGTCCAGCAATCCGCAGATTCGCAATACCAAGAATCTTGGCGTGGTCCAACTCTTGGCGGCAAAAGGTATAGGCTATATATATCTGGAACCTATACCATCCAGCGACGACAGAAATCAAACAGAAACGCTCGCGCTATATAAAGCACGAATGAAGGACCAAGGCTCGACGAACAGTCAGGCCTATAGCCAGCAGTTCCTACAAAGCCAAATCGGGAAGCAGGCCCTGCTCAAGCTGGGAACGACTGTACAACTTTCACCAGAGGCTGCGCTTACGCTGGTCCGCGCGGTCACTCTTCACAAGGAATCGGCAAAGGACAAGGCGGGTGACAAGTCTGGTGCGGGTGAGAAATCTGCAGAGGCAACTAAGGGTAGTTTTTGGGATTCACTATTCCCTTGGAGAGGCAAGACTAAGACCAATAATAAGTCCGGGAAGAATCGGCGATTCTTTGAATGGGATAATTTACACAAGGATGTTGAGGTATATGATCGTAACGGCAACCACTTGGGATCGGCGAACCCAGCAACGGGTACGATGACGAAACCTCCTGTGACTGGAAGGCACATCGACTTATGAAGGCGATGTATTGTTGCGATATTTTTCGTCAGCACTTTGAGGCTGACGAGCTTGGTCTGACATTCTCAAGTCAGCGTGGAGAATTCGGCCTTAAGTATAGAGACGGAGGTAGCGCGTATCAAACGAT
>JANPGH010000146.1:0-20168 GCA_031423795.1 Elusimicrobiota bacterium
CGACTATTTAAGGTACGGTGTCGGCGCACGCGGGTTGTCGATGGGTGGGGCGTTCGGTCCCGTCGCCGACGACGCCAGCGCGGCCTATTACAACCCCGCAGGACTAGCACAGCTTTCCTCCTATGAGGTTCAGCTGATGCACGCCCCCTTCTTCGAATCGACCAATCTCGATTACGTCGGCACGGTGGCGCCGTTGACGCCCTATCTGGTTTTGGGACTTTCTGGCGTCCTTCTGCGTTCGACCGGCTTTGAACAGCGCACCGCGGACAATCAAATCATCGGCGGCGGCGGGGTGATCAGTCATAGCGCCTATATGTTGTCGGCGGCAACTCGTTACAATTCGTACTCGTTCGGCGCGACCATCAAGATGTTGTCGGAGACGGTACTCGGCCACACCGGACAGGACATCGGAGTCGACTTAGGATTTTTGGCAACGCCGACTCCGTGGATGAAGGTGAGCCTCGGAATCCAAAACATCAATCATCCCGGAATTCAGCTGATCGAGGAAAAAGAATATTTTCCGATTCGCTGGAGCGCGGGCACCGCACTCGTATTTCCGGGTGAATTCTTCCTGATGAGTATTGAGCACAAGAGCGACACGAACGGCAAGCTCGGGCTGACGCTGGGCGGCGAGCTCTCACCCATACGCAACTTGAAGTTGCGCGCCGGTTTAGATGACCAGATTTTACCGACCATTGGTTTCGGCGTGACCCACAAGCAGTTCACCTTCGATTACGCGCTCGCCAACCATCCGCTCGGCGTTCTCCATCGCTTTGGTTTCACGATGCGCTTCGGCAGCCTGTTCCGGATCAAGGTCACCCCCGAATACGGCGCCGACTATAACGGAATCATCCCCGAAAACTCGAACGACCAGGCCGTCTTCCGCGTCGAACAGCCGCGCTTCCCCGTCGAATGGTGGAAGATGACAATTTACGCACCGGACGGCAGTGTCGTCACCAAGATGAGCCACGTCGGAGCGCCGGCAAAAACCGTGACCTGGGACTTGCGCGACACGTTCGGTCGCCCGGTCGGCGAAGGGACCTATCCGTATGAATTCCAGATCAAGTACCTGCACGGGACCGTCTGGACGGAAGGCGGCAACGTGACCGTCCTGCAATCTTCCTTGAACAAGGAAGGCCCGGTTCGAATTCAGTTGGACATGAAGGACAGAAAATGAGCGGGGCTGCTTTGCGCGGCCTAGCCGTTTTGATCGCGTTGTGCGCATTGTCGGCGCGCGCCGCCGACCCGACATCCGAATGGGAAGACGCCCGAAGGCGCATCGGGGCGGCCGTCCGCGAAGGTCAGTGGCGGGCTGTTGAAACCATCGCGCTGCGTTCGCTCGTGGCCGCGCGGGCTATGGAGCACAAGGACCAGCTGACCTACATTCTGGCTGAATCTTACATGAAGCAGAGACGCTGGGAAGAAGCCTTCGCTACTTATGAAAAGGCGCGCAAGCTGCTTAAATCGGGCTCACTCACGAGTTGGAGCGCGCAACTGCGCGCAGCAGAGTGTCAGGTCGCGATGCGCCGCCTGGACAAGGCCGAGCAGCGCTTCAATGAAATCATCGCGCAAACGCCATTTCCGCTGCTCCGGGACGAGGCTCTCATCGACAAAGGAAACCTCTTGTTCCAGCTCAGCCGTGACGCCGAGGCGCAGCAGATTTTCCAGGACCTCATTCAGATCGCCCCGTATTTCCGCAAAGACCATCGGGTGTCCAAAACGGTCGCCAGTATCCTGATCAAGACGGATTCCGCCCAGCAGGCGGTGGATTTCCTGGCCAATGCCCGCGTCGGCACGGAGGAATCCGAGGAAGGCCGCGACCCTGCTGAACTCATGATCGAGTCGATCGCCTATGATCGATTGGGCAATTTCGCGTTGGAGGATCGTGACCTTCAGCGCACGATTAGGTCGCCTGCGGCGACCGACTCCTTGAAATTCGAGGCGCGTTATCGCCTGGGCGAGAACTACCGCATACGCGAGATGACCAGCCTCGCGCGCAAGGTTTTTGAATTCCTTGACGGAAAGAGCGGCGGGGACTTGATCCAGGCCCGCATCGACTACTCCCTGGGACTGGTTGCTCTCGCGGAGGGCAAGCTTCCAGAGGCTATCGCGCGGGGAAAGGCGGTGCTGGCCAAGGTGCCGACGGGCGCCGACGGCCCCCAAGAGCAGCTGGTGCGCGCGCGCGCGCACTATCTGATCGGACTGATCAATCTTCGCGAGAGCAACCTGCGCGAGGCGCAGACCCATTTGGAAGCCGCCGCATTGGTGCCGACCTTAAGCCTGGACGCAAAGTTGCGCGTGATTGCCCTGCATCTACTCGACAAAAATTATTCCGCGGCGGTCAAGGCCGCGACCGAGTACTTGGGGCAATTCCAATGGGGTGACCAGGCCGGCTATGCGCTCTTGATGCGGGGTTGGGGCTATCAAAAGGCGGGCAATCACGATCAAGCGGCCCAGGATTTCGTCCGTTTTTTCGATAAATTCCCGAATCATCCCGCGAAAGAAAAAGCCCTATATCTCCAGGCGCTCAGTCTCTTCGAGCGCGGCAAGTGGCAGGAGCTGGTGACGGTGATCGGCTTGGCCGTCCGAAATCAGGCGCCGCAAGATACGCTTTGGCAGGCCGGTACGCTGTTCGCCTATGCCGAGGGATTGTTCGAAGTGGGTCGCTATTCCGATGCTCTCGACATCTACCGCCAATTGGCCACGCGATTTCCTGCGAGCCGCATGTCGCCGCACATTTACACCAGCATGGCGGTCAGCCAGGCGCGGCTCGGACATTACGAGGATGCGCTGGCATCCCAGAAGCAGGCCCTCGTATTCTCCAAGAACTTTCCCAGCCCCGATATCATCCGTTACGGTATCCTGAATTTGTGCAGCTTGGCGTTTAATCAGCACCGCTACGCGGATGCGCTCGCCTATTACGACACGTTTATCAAACAGTTCCCACCGGAGGACCCGCTGCTTCCGGATGTCCTATATCAGAGCGCATTCACATTGACGCGACTGAAGCGCACCGACGAAGCGCTTTCGCGTTGGACCGCAATCGTCGAGAAATACCCCGCTTCGCCGTATGTCCTCCAGGCGTTGACCGAGATCGGCCGTCAACAGCTCCAGTTAGGCCAGGATTCGTCCGCGCAGCAGACCTTAAGCCGTCTTTTAGACAAGGCACCTCAATCGAATGAGGCTAAGGAGGGACTGCTCCTGCTCGCGCAGAGCTTGTTCAACCAAGGCGATTATCAAGAAGCGTCCACCCGCTACGAACAGTTCGGCAAGCGTTATCCCAACGATGAGCGCGCCAAGGACGTCAAGAAGCTTCAGGAGACCAGCGTCTACCAGCTCGCCTTGTCCAAGCGCAGTACGGACATTTTCTTGGAACGGTATCCTCACAGCCCGATGGCGGAGGATTTGTATTGGGAGATCGGCCTCAAATATCTGCAGAAATCAGACCAAAAGAATGCCCTCGAGTCCTTCCAAAAATTGGCTCTACAGTTTCCCGACGGCGAGAAAACTCGGCGCGCCTTTTATTTAATGGGCGAAATCCAGTTCGCGCAGCAAAATTTCCCCGAAGCGGCCGCGTCCTTGAAAGGATTCTTGCAGGGAGATTCACCGGATCCGAAGCTCGCCCCGAAGGCAATGTTCCACTTGGGAGTGGCTTTGTTTCGGCAATCACTGGCCGACCAGGCCGCGGCGGCGTTTCAGAACCTGATCAAGGCATTTCCGGATGACCCGCTTGCCCGTGACGCCGCCTACAACCTCATTCTCAGCCAGCAGAAGGCGGGAAAGCTCGACGAGGCCGTCGAGCAGGCCGTCCGATTCTTGAAGCTTTACCCGAAGGCAACGGAGAGCGACGCGTTGTGGTTGCAGCTGGGACAAATGTACAAATCCCTCGGCAATATGAAGAAGGCGGCCGACGCGTTCAAGAACGTCAAGAAAACCAGCCCCGATGCCATCGAGGCCACCTACACTTTGGGCCAAATGTACCAGCAGCAGGGTGACTATCGGCAGGCGATGGCGGCTTACAAGCGCCTGCTTCCGCTCGAGCCCCGAGACAGCGATTTGCGTATTTCCGGGATCGCGCTTTTGGCGGAGGCTTTCGAGCAAGTGGGCGAATTCCGTGAGAGCATGAAGCTATATCAAGAGGTCGCCCGATTCGGGAAAAATCCCGAGTGGCAGAAGGCGGCGGTGCAGAAAATTGCGGCAATACGCAGGGAACTTGAGGGGGGCGGGAAAAAATGACGAGCACGAAAATCATCGAGATTTGGAGCAGTAGTCCGGCGATCATGACGGTGTTGTTCACCAGTTCCGTCCTGCTGGTGGCCACAGCACTAGAGCGGTGGTGGTGCTACCGCGGCATCGGATACGCCGACGAGGCGCTTTGGAAGCGGGTGGAGAACGCACTGCAGAGAAAGGATTTCGCCGCCGCAATGCAGGAAATTCGCGGCGACGCCCTCTTTGCGCAGGCTTTAAGGGAATCGATCGAGCTTTATCGCGCGAGTCCCGCGGCGAGACGCGAGGACGTGGAGGATTTGTGGATGTTGCGCCGCGACGAGGCCGCCGAAGTCCTGCGTAAGCAGCTGTCGGTGTTCAGCACGCTGAGCTTCATCACGCCCTTGCTGGGGCTGATGGGAAGCGTCTTGGGCATCCACCACTCGTTCCACTCGATCGCCTTAACTGGAATCGGCGGACCGAGCGTGATCGCGGCCGGCGTCTCGGAAGCACTGCTGTGTACCTTGGTCGGCGTCTCTGTTGCCGTTCCGTCGTTGGTACTCAACAACGTCTTCTTCAGCGGGATGATCGGACGCCTCTCGTCGTGGGATCGCGTGGGTCAGGAATTGGGCCGCGCCGCATCCTATTTCGCAAAAGCGGGGGCCGCCGCTTCGCGATGAAAAGACTGCACCGAGGTGAAGTCCAGGAGGGCATTTCGGCCGAGCAATCGGCGGAAATCAGCTTGGTGCCGTTGGTCGATTTGTGCTTGACGCTCGTCGTCGTGTTTCTGATCATGCTCCCGATGTCAATGACGTCGCTGTTGCCCATCACCGCGGCGGGGGCAGGCGGGGAGGAGTCCACCGCTCCTGCCGCCAAAGAGCTTCCGCTCTTGGTCAACATCGACGTCGACACTATCCGCGTCGGGGCCGTTTCCCTGCGGTCCGATTTGGAGAATGCGGCATGGTTTCGCGATGCTTTCGGCTCGCGCCATAACCATGAGCTGATCGTCGTCACCGCATCGGATGTTCCCCAAGACCGCCTCGTGCATTGGCTTGACACCATCCGCAACACGGGGCAGTGGTCGGTAACTTTGGCCGTCAATAAGGAGGCCAAACCGTGAGCTCCCGTCGTCGACGTCGCAGCGGCATTCCCCAAGTCCCCCATGCGGGCATGAACCTGGTGCCGCTGGTGGATATGGCGCTCAACTTGGTTTTGATCCTGCTGATCATGGCGCCGGCGATGTACATGGTCCGCCTGCCCATCCACCTGCCCGAGGCTGAAGCCACGAAAGTGGATGTCAACGAATGGATGCGCGTGACCGTGTCGGCGGACGAACGATTATCGGTCGACGGCGACCTGGTCGACTCTTGGGCGCTTCTTCCGGAAGTTCTTAGCCATAAAGTAAAAGACCAGAAGAAAGAATTGATTTTAATGGAAGTGGACAAGGTCATACCTTACCGCACCACGTCGCGCCTGATGGAGATCGTCCAGGCGGCGGGTGCTACCCGCATCGCTTTCGCCACGCTGCAAAACCCTCATGCCACCGCGACTCATTGACCGCTCAGTCGTCTCGGCTCCGCGCTTGCGCACGAAAGCGGCGAGTTGGGTCGGCTCTGTGGCCCTTCACCTTCCGCTTTTTTGGCTTTTGCAAGGCACCGAAACAGCACCTCCTCCAGTGCCGCCGGAACAAGCACCGGTCGAATTACACCTCATCAGTTCCGAACAGGTGCAGGCTCTGTTGAGCGGCCAGGCCGTGCCGTCGCCCGCGCCAAAGGCCGAAGCTTCAAAAGGGAAAGCTCAGAAGGCGCTTAAAAAAGTCTGGCAGCGGCTTGAAAGCATGGGATCTTGGGGTAGTGAGAGTTCATTCGCGGTTCAGCCGCCCACGAAATCTCCGGGCGGACTGCGCAACACCACCACTGACACCTCTGCTCCTATGCCAGACAACTGGAAGCCGAAGGCCACTCCGCCCAAATCCAAACCTCGGCCCGGTTCCACGGGCCTTGGTCTTGCGGGAATCGAAGCCAGCGGAGGATTAGGATCCCTTTCGGCAGCGTCCCCCTGGCACGTCAACGAACCCGCCAGCGGGGGCCAAGCGATACGCAGCGGCCCAGGCCTGAAGGGTGCTACGGCCGGGATCCGCGGCGGTGGCGACATCGGCGGCGGTGATTGGGGAGCGTCCGAAAAGGGAAGTGAGAACACCAAAGATATCGTCGGGTCGGAAGGCGGCGGTGAGGGTGCCGGTCAGCATGCATTCGAGCTGCGCGGCCAATTGACCGGCCGACGCATCCTGAGTTCCCCGCTGCCGCCTTATCCGTCATGGGCCAAAGAGCAGGGGCTCGAGGCGGACGTGACCGTTTATTTCGTCGTGGATCCCAATGGATACGTGCGCGGCGATTCGCATGTGAAGCGCACATCGGGCGATCCGCGCCTCGATCAAATTGTTTTACAGACGATCCGTTCGTGGAGATTCGCAGCTTTGGGCAGCGGTGCCAAGAGAGGAGACCAATGGGGACTCGTTACTTTCCATTTCCGGTTGCACGGCTGAGCCTCGGTTTGGCCGGGTTGTTTGCGTTGACGGCGCCATTAAACGCCGAAAAGGCGCCGTTGCCGGCGTCTCCCGATCGTCAAAGCGAATTCACGGTGTCGGAAACTTTCGAGAAGAAGTTTACCCTCGAAAAGCCCCAGCTCAGTCTCGGCCTTCCCCTCGACCAAATATTGCCGCCGCCGGACGCGGGGGTGTCGTCCGATCGAACGAAAGGCCCGAACTTGGACTTGGATCGTTCCTTGCGCGAGACCCTGGGCGTCCCGGAATCCGAAATTTTGGCTAAACCGTGGCTCGCCGATATTCCGGGGCCGATCATCGCGCGCTTCCGTTTCGAGGTTCCCAAAAATCGGCGTTTCAGCGGCTGGAAGCTTCAGATCACCGACGGCGAAGGCAACATGGTCAGTCAAATCGAAAAAAGCGGGACCCCGCCGAACGAAGTGCCCTGGGATGGCAAGACGTTGACCGACCAGCCGGTTAAGGTGGGTGCGACCTACTCGTATCGACTGTTGCTGACCGATAGATATGGCCGCAGCAGCACATACTTGGGCAAGAGCTTCGATCTTCCTGAGATGCAATACGACCAAGACCGCAATCGCGTGGTCGAAATCTCGCTCGATCGGCTCTTCCTCCCGAAAACAGCCACACTGGCGCCTGCGGGGCGCGAGGTCTTGGAACGAGCCGTTCAATTGATGACCGAGCAGTATAAACCGAACTACACGATTTCGTTGCGTGATCCTTCGTCGGAAAACACGCGAAAAGAAAGAATTCTCGCCTTGAAGCGCTTCATCTCACCGCGTGTCCATGTCGCGATGGAAGAACTCAACTTGGAGGCGCCGTCTTCCTCGGATCGCAACCGGATTCTCCAAATCATCCTGCCCAACTAATATGTCGCGGATTCTCTGCTCGCTTCCGATCCTTCTGCTCGTGGCGACCGCCCTCGGCAAGGACGCGGAGATGGCGCCTGGAGAAATCCTGCTCCGCGCGGATGAAGTGCGCAACCCCAAGCTGGACTATACCGTGACGGTGACCGTGCGCAGTATCAAACCGAACCGGCCCGAACGCATCTCCGAATATGAGGTGCTGATCAAGGGCAAGGGTAAGACCCTTATCAAGACGCTCTCTCCGGCGACGGACCGGGGAACCTCGATCCTGATGATCGGTAAAGACCTTTGGACGTACCTGCCGAATGTTGCTCAACCGGTGCGGATATCACTCCAACAGCGCCTGACAGGAGACGTTTCGATTGGAGACATCGCGCGCGTCAATCTTTCCGGAGACTACGCCGCGAAACTGAAGCGCCAAACGGATGTTTTCTACGCGTTGACCCTGGTTGCGAAAAATGACGCAGCGACCTACCATAAAGTCGACTATGCGGTGCAAAAGGGCAATTTCCGTCCGATGCGCGCAAACTTCTTCGTCGAATCCGGCAAGCTTTTGAAGTCCGCTGATTATCAGAATTACCGTGAATTGGCGGGGCAAATCCGTCCGGGGAAAATCGTGATGACCGACGCATGGGTCAAGGGCCAGAAATCCATCATCACGTATGATTCGATGAAGGTTGCAGATATTCCCGACAAGTATTTCACGAAAGATTATCTCAAAAAACTCAAATATTAATCGACGCGCCGCCCGGCGCGTTTGGGCGGCCCTGGCGGCGTTTGCACTGTGTTGTTTCGTCCCGTTCGGCCACGCCGAGGACGTCTCATCCGATTCAAGCCTAGGCGATGACCTCCAGCAATTCGGCGCGTTGCCGTACCGTGACGGCTGGTATTTCCGCCTGACCGGCCGCGCATTGTTTCCCGCAGGCAACCCGCAGCCCACCGCAGACGCAGCCGAGAAAATGGCGCGTTTGGCGTCTATTCTGCGCCGGCACCCGGAAATCACCCTGCGCTTGGAAGGCCATATTGACCGCGCCGAGGCCCTTTCCACGCGTTCGGAAGTGGCGCGCGCGCGCGCGATCAACGTCGGTCGGCTCCTGGCCGGCCGGGGACTGTCTCCCAAGAAAATCAAGATCATCGGCTTCGGTGACTCCCGCCCGATCGCCGACGCCGACGTCCCGGCCACTTCGTCGCAGAATCGCCGCGTCGACATTCTCATTATTAAATCCGATAAAGGCGCGGTCGCCGCGCGTGGGCGTGCTGCGTTTGGCCGGGATTTAGCGGCGTCGAAAACGGGCCTTAGCGGCTGGTGGGGCAGGGCTCGTCGCGGCGAAATGCTCAATCTTGATGGCTACTTTAAGCACGAGTCGGCTTATCAGACGCCGCGGCCATCGGGCTTCACCAAGATGAGGACGACCGGATTTCTCTCCGTTAGCGGGCGCTTGAGCGAGGTCCTCTCCTACAAGGCCAGCGGGCGGGCGTTTTATGACGCCGTGTTCGGGCTGACGCACCGATACCCGCCGCCCGTCGCCGAGGACCTCCGCTCGCAGGTCGAATTACGCGACACGTACGCGGATTTCTCCATCGGCGATTGGGATCTGCGCGTCGGCAAGCAGCAGACCGTTTGGGGCGAGGCGATCGGCGTTTTCATCGCCGACGCGGTGAACGCCAAGGATTACCGCGAGTTCATCCTTCCCAGCTTCGACTTCATGCGTCGGCCCCATTGGGGCGCGAACCTGGAATACACCCACAACGACTTCCATACCGAAGTCACCGGCATTCCGTTTCCGCTCTTCCACTTGCTGGCTCGTCCCGGCTATGAATTCGCCGCGACCCAGAACGTCCCCGCGAACGTCGCGGTGCGGGTCGAGGAAGTACGCGATCCCGCCCGTACGCCCAACAACGGGGAGATCGGCGGACGCGTCTCCTATTTGTATGACGGCTGGGACGTCGCCGCCTTCCATCTGTATGCCTGGGATAAGTTCCCGGTCTATTATCGCCGCATCGGGCCGGGGGCCCAGGTCGTTTATTCGCCTGGACGTAGCCGGTTGCCAGTGACCGGATCGACTTTCTCAAAAGAATTTCTCGGTGTTGTTTGGAGGGGGGAGGCGCTGTACTCTGCGGGTAAGCTATTGAGCACCGAAGATCTTAGGGATCGAGATGGAGTCGTGCGGCGGGACACCCTCGATTATCTGCTTGGCTTCAATTACAATTTTGCCAAGAAAATAGACATGAACCTGCAATTCATTCAGCGGCGGGTATTCAACTATGGACCGACCCAGCTCGCCAACGAAAGACCGGAGCAGTCGTCGGTGTCGTTGTGGATAAAGACCGGCTACTTCGACAACCGCTTGGAGCCGGAAATCCTCGTCATGTCTGACGTCAAACGCGCCGACATGATGATTATCCCCAAAGTGGCCTATACGTTCGCCGGCAGCTGGCAGGCGATTGTCGGCTACGATTTCTTTGAGGGGAAGCCGAGCGGGCCTTTCGGCCAATATGACCGTCATGACCGCGCATTCGTCGAACTGAAATTTACTTTTTAGCCGATCCCACCGCGCCCAATATTTGAGCAAGAGTTTGCCGGTTTGTTACCATTCCGTTACCGTCTTGGGGCTATCCTTAAGCAACATTCGAAAGAGGAAGCCCCATGATGAAAACCGAGGTCACGCAGCCGAAGCTCAAAATCGATCCCGCGATCTTACTGACGGATACGGGAAAAGCCGTCGTATATCGCGCCGTCTCGACGCTAGCGGAAAGGGAGATGTGCTTTCGTTTAGTTCACGATTCTTACGTGAGATTGGGTTATATGAAGCCGAATTGGGGTGGGATCCGGTTCAATGAGTACCTGACGACGGACGGAACGGTGACCTTCGGCGCGTTCGAAGACGACGTGTTGATGAGCACGATGACCCTGATCATGGACAGTTCCGAGGGTTTGCCGTGCGAGCAGTTGTTCCGAGACGAGGTCGTCTTGCTGCGCAAGTCGGGTCGAAAAGTCGCGGAGGTGGGGGCCTTGGCGTCGGTCGATTGCGGCCAACGCGGGGGCCTGGAACGTTTCCTGACGCTGGCCCGCATGTGTGGCAAATACGCGTTCGAGCAGGGCGTCCACGATGCGCTAATTACGGTAAATCCCCGCCATCGCGACATCTACCCGAAGCTTTTGAAATTCGAGAAGCTCTCCGAGCCGCGCTCCTATTCGTTCGTGGAGAGCAACCCTGCGATTTGTTACCGGATCCGCCGCGAGATCTTTCCGACTGCCCCCTGGGTGGAAGGGGTGACCATCCCCGACGTGCCTCTACAGGCGCCCCATTTCAACGCTGCTGATAAGGAATATTTCTCGGTATTGTCTGCCGGCGGCGTCCTGATGGGGACCGCGTAGTTGCCGCGCAAAAAATGTTAAATTCCATCCGGTGCGCGCGCCAGCAAGCTCGACGCAAAACCCCTGTACAGCGGCCCTCTTGATCGTCGGCAAGGCGCGGGGATGGCGCGCCGCCGTCGACGTGCTTCTGGAGAGCGCCGATTACATGGCCACTTTTATCTCCTCAGCACGCCTCGTTCGTTCCGCGATGGAAAGAACGCTGCCTGACCTTCTGATCGTCGATTTCCGGCTTGCGCCAGAAGAGGAGTTCGCGGCCATTAAGAACCTCCGTCTTCAGGAAGAATATCGACTCATTCCAATCGTTGCAATCGCCGCCGCCGCCGAGGCGCGGGCTTTGCACGATGCAATACAGCCTCCAGGAGACACGATTTTGACGTGGCCACTCACAAAAGAGCGGCTGCGTACCCATGTGGAGCGATGCCTTTCTTCGGCGGTCCGCAAGGAAATCTCCGCAGAGATACTGCAGTTTCAGGGCCTCACGTTGCGCATCGCGGAGCATTCCGTCGAAATCGACGGGGTTCCGGTGACATTGAGTCGGCGCGAATTCGAGCTTTTGTCGGCTTTCCTGGAAAAGCCGGGGCGCGTGATGAACCGCCGTTTCCTGTTGGAACGGGCATGGGGAGGGGGGGCAGAACTGCGCATGAACTCCAAGACTGTTGACGTGGCCGTCGGCCGGCTGCGCGCCCGTCTCGGCCGCTGGGGCCGGCTGATCGAGGCGGTTCCGCATTACGGGTATAGGCTCGCCGTCCTTCCCTAACGATTCTGAAAATGATGACATTCAATTTGGCGTTGCGAAACATATTCCGGCACAAGGCCCGCTCAATCGTGACACTGGGAACCGTTGTGTTCGGTACCGTCGCTTTGATTTTCGTCTCCGCGTTTTTCGAGGACGTTTATGAGAAGTTGAGGGAAAGCTTCATCCGTGCGCAAAGCGGTCATATTCAAATTTACCGGAAAGGATTCAATGAAAACGGCAAAGCGGACCCTTATTCCTTCCTGATCGACGATCCGGATGCGATCAAGGCCTTGGTGCGATCGCTGCCGGAGGTCAAATCAGTGGCGGCGCGGCTGAATTTTTCCGGGCTTATCAGCACGGGCGAAAATACGATTTCTTTTATGGGCCAGGGCCTGGAAGCGAACGTGGAGAGGGATATTACTCCGGTCCAAGCCAAGGATATGTTTGAATATATAAAATCACCAGATGCGGGTCTACCCATAATTACGGAAGGGCGTGGGTTGGGTCCGAGCGACGGGTCCCAGATCACCCTCGGCCGTGGGCTGGCTGAGTCGATGGATGCTAAGCCGGGAGCGTCGATGACCTTGCTGACGGAAACGGTGGGCGGCGCGATGAACGCCGTAGACGTGACCGTCAACGGGATTTTTTTCACGTCGGCAAAGGACTACGACGACATCTTCCTGCGTTTACCTTTGGAGACGACGCAATCGCTGTTGCGCACCAAGTCGGTCGAGCGGCTGGTGATCCAGCTGCGCCGGACAAAAGATACCCGTAATGTCGCCGCTTTGCTGAACCGGATAATTGCGGAAAGAAAATTGGATCTTGAACTGAAGACGTGGGACGAATTGGCCGACTTTTACAACAAGACGGCGGCCTTGTTGGGCATGTTTCAAAATGTGATGATCATCGTCGTTTCCGTCGTCGTCATAATGGGTGTTTTCAATACGATGAACATGGCAGTCATGGAGAGAATCAGCGAAATCGGGACGATCATGGCGCTGGGCGCGCGCCGTTTGAGCGTGATGAACCTGTTTTTCATCGAAGGACTTTTGCTCGGCGCAGTCGGGGGCGCGGTCGGCGTTCTGGCGGGAATTGTAATCGTGCGCCTGGTAAATACGGTCGGCATCATGATGCCGCCGGCTCCCGGGGGTAGCATTCCGTGGTTGTCAACGCCGATCGTCGTGCCTTCGAGCCTGGTGAGATCGTTCGCTTTGGCGACCGTCGTGGGTGGACTTTCGTCATTATATCCTGCCTATAAGGCCGCGCGCCTGCAGATTACGACCGCTTTGCGATATCGTTAACGGGGCTTTCCTCCATGTCAATTATCGAAGTCAAGAACGTGTGCAAGAACTATACGCTAAACAAGATCACGGTCCCGGCGCTCAAGAACGTTAGCTTGGACGTGGCCGCGGGCGAGTTCCTCGCGTTGGCGGGCCCGTCTGGAAGCGGAAAAACAACCTTGCTCAATATGATCGGTTGCATCGACGCGCCCACTTCCGGCGAGATATGGTTCGACCAGCAGAACACAGGAGGTTTGGACAGTGATGCGCTGGCCGATCTGCGCGCCCAAAAAATCAGCTTCGTGTTCCAAAATTTTAATCTCCTGCCCGTCTTAACCGCAGTAGAAAACGTCGAGTACGCCCTTTTTTCGAAATCGCTGACCCCGAAAGAGCGTAGAAAGAGGGCGGAAGCCGCACTCGATTCGATGGGCCTTCTGCGTTTGGCGGCGCACAAGCCCCTGGAGATGAGCGGCGGACAACAGCAGCGCGTCGCCATCGCGCGGGCGATCGTGCGCGAGCCGTTGGTGGTTTTAGCCGATGAGCCAACCGCGAACTTGGACCGCAAAACGGGACAGGAGATCGTGGCCTTGATGCGCGAATGCAACCGTCGGCAGGGGACGACCTTCATCTTCTCCACGCACGATCAGAAAGTGATAGACGTGGCCGGCCGGGTGGTCAGCGTATGGGATGGCGAGGTCCATTCATGAGGCTGGCGCTGCGCCTTGCGCTGCGCAACATTTTCCGCCACCGGGGGCGCTCGCTAATCACGATATCAACGATCACATTTGGCTGCGTTGCCTTGATTTTTGTGGGTGGATTCTTCGAAGACGTTTCCCTGCAGATGCGGGAAGCCTATATTTCCTCTCAGCTGGGGCATATTCAGGTCTATCGCCGCGGCTTCAATGAACACGGTCGTAAGGAGCCATATAAATATTTGATCGACAACCCTGACGTGGTGAAGGCCCTGCTCCGGACGTTTCCCGAGGTCCAATATGCGACCTCGCGATTACAGTTCTCAGGCCTGCTGAGCACAGGCATCAAAACGGCCACATTCATCGGGCAAGGCATCGAAGTGCGCAACGAAAAGACGGTTTCACGCGATCCCGGCGAGGGTACCAGAGCCTTCGTCAAAAAAAACCCGGAATCGTTGCCGATGGTGATCGAGGGCCGCGGTCTCTCCGACGTGGGAGCATATGAAATCTTACTCGGAAAGGGCCTGGCCGAGAATATGAAAGCGGCGATCAATTCACCTGTGACATTGTTGACCAATTCGGTGCACGGCGCGATCAACGCCCTCGACGTGAATATCAGAGGGGTCTTCGAGACGGCGCAAAAGGACTTCGACGATATTTTTATCCGCCTGCCGCTGGCGACAGCTCAGCGCCTCTTGTCGACCCGGTCGGTCCAGTCCGTGGTCATTAAGCTGCGGCGCACAGAGGACACGGAACGAATTTACAAGTCGCTCGCGAGGATGATCAAAGTCAAGAAAATGGACCTGGAACTGAGGCGTTGGGAGGATCTTGCCGACTTTTATTATAAAACGGTGGCCTTATTCCAGACGTTCTATCGTGTGATACGCTTGGTCGTCGGTATCGTTGTCGTTTTGGGAATATTCAACACGATGAACATGTCGGTGATGGAAAGAATCACTGAAATAGGCACGATCATGGCGCTGGGTGCGCGCCGCCGGGGCGTGATGATCTTGTTTCTTTTAGAGGGACTGCTGCTGGGATGCATCGGCGGCGGTGTCGGCACGATTTGCGGGATAGTCGTCGTCCGCGCGGTGAGTAAGGTCGGAATTGTAATGCCGCCCGCGCCGGGCACGACGTCGGAGTGGCTGGCAACCGTGCAAATCGTTCCCTCGATTATTCTCAGCACGTTTGTATTGGCTGTGTTGGTGGGGGGAATTTCCTCGCTTTACCCCGCCTACAAGGCGTCGCGGCTCCAAATCGTCGAGGCATTGAGGTACCGATGAATCCTCCCGCACTTCATCAAAATCATGAAGACGCCTTCTCCCGTCATCGTGGTCTGCTGACCGTGGAAGATCAGCATGTCCTCAAACGATCGCGGGTCGCAATGGGCGGGATGGGCGGCGCCGGGGGCATATACCTGGCGGCGTTGTCGCCGCTCGAACGTATCAGGAGAGCGCTGCGATCGGCCTCTTTTTGGCTCACAGCGGCGAGGACATAGCGCCGCATCATCGCGCTATGATTATTGAATCAGGAAAAGAATTGGCTAATATTTTCCAGTCCTGAAATGGCTTGGTTCCGGTGATGATGTTCCGCATCGGGAAGGCCCCGCCGCCGTCCGCGCGGTCCTTGCGGCGGCTTGTGGCGATCGTGGAGTAAAGGGAGAAAAATGAAACTCGGGATTTTCCATTTTCAGGTTCTTTACAACGTTCTCGACAATATCCATTTCATTTATGACGAGGATGAGCTGGCCAATAATGTATTAAAGCGGGTGTCGGAAGCTCTCAACGCTGAGGCCGGAACCATTTTTTAAGTTGCTTCCCGATGAGAAGATAGTTCCGTTGGCCGCGTACGGGACGTCGCTCGAAGTCCTAAAGAAAATGCATTTCGAGACCGGACGTGGCGTGGTCGGTTGGGTCGCCCAATATGTCCAGCCGGTCAAGGTCGATAACCCGAAGACGGACACCCGTTTCCATGGTTCCATCGACACGGCGACCGGATTTCAATCCCGCTCGATCATCGCCGCGCCTATCTTGTCCAAAGGCAAGCCGATCGGCATCATCGAATTCCTCAATCGTCAAGGCGGTCCGTTTGCGATTCCGGATCTGGAGCTGATCTCGATGATCGGCCGGGAGATTGGCATCGCCTCCGAAAACGTGACGCTGATAAAAAAGCTCGGAGAAGCGCGGGCCTTTCAGGAATCGATCATCAATAGCTTATCTGCCGGAGTCCTAGTTTTGGACCGCGACGATCGCCTAATCGAGGTCAATCCCACCACCGCCAAGCGCATTCTCGGCGCAGGCTTGATCGCGCCGTCCGACCCCCCCCGTCTCTTTGGCGCGGGCGCTTCCCAGTTATCCGGAGCTTGTCGAAGTGCTAGGTCGAGCCTCGACTTCCGAGACGGCCGCGACCCGCCAGGAACTGACGATGAAGATCAACGGCCGCCCCGTGGTGATCGGATATTCCTGCGTGCCGATCAAGGCTCCCCAGGGGGCGAGGTTGGGCACCGTCCTCCTTTTCCAAGACATCACCCAATTCGTATCTGCTTCGACGGGTCTGAAGAAGCCGTCGTAAGCCCTTTGCGGTCGTTTTGTTGTATAACACGATTCGGCAGAGGTATTTCATGATCAAATATTGGTCGGCGTATGCCGCGGTGCTGGTGCTGTTGGCCGCCGTACCAAGCGCCGTACAGGCGGCCAATGCGTCCTCCAGCGAGCTGAAATACGACTTATTGGCCGAGAATTTCCTGCTCGAAGAATTCGAGAAGGAATCCCAACGTCTGTCGATGGAGAGCTCCTACGCCAACACCGACGCCAACAACCTATGGACGCAAGTAAGCGGTATTCCTACGCGATCACCCACGGGCGTGTCGCGACTGCAACCCGAAGCCTTCAGCCTTAAGAGCCGGGCCGATAATCTTTTGGATGAGGCCAAGGCTTTCTCCGCCGACGTCGCAAAAGTTCATGGCCAATGGCGCGAGTTGGCCGACAGGATTCAGAACGGAAAAGGAACCAAAGCAAAGCAATCACAGACGATCGTCGACATTCGCGAGGCGATGCGCCCCTTGGCCCAGCGCGAGGCGACGCTCGATACCAACATCCGGTATCGCCAAGGCGACATCGATCACCTATTTCCTGAGGTCGAACGCAAAATGCGGCGGGCGGCAAACGGAGCTTCAAGTTTAACCAAGCCATGGCATTGGGATTATTACATGGGTAGCGGGCGCGGCCGTCCGGATTTGCAATCAGATTTTGAAAGCCGATATTCCGCGGCCATGGATCAAGCGCGCGAGCAGCTGGATTCGCCGAAGCCACGCCAGTCAAATCCGAAGAAGTAGTTAAAGCGATGGGCAAATCGCGTCGATACCAGCGGCCAACGCGTAATCCTTGTCGGTGAGGCCGTCGACGGTGTGTGTCCAGATTTTCAGTTTGACGCTGCCCCAGGCCATGTAGACGTCGGGATGGTGGTTTTGTTCCTCCGCGATCAAGCCAACGCGATTGACGAAGCTGATTGCGGATTTATAGTCCTCGAATCTGAACTCTTTTTCCAGGTGATGGGCGTCGATGACAATCCATCCTTCGATGTTTTTTCTCGCTTGTCTGCCCATGGGTAAATTATAAGATGAAAAAAGTAAAAGGAGGTCCGATGAAACCCCATATTCGAATGATGCTGTTTAGCGTGGCAATGATCGCCTGCGCCTCGACCCAGTCTCGGATTAAGAAGCACCAGGCGGCATTTGACGGCTACCCCACGGCGGTCCAGGCCAATATTCGCGCGGGACTCGTCGAAGTCGGTTACACGAGCGTACAGGTGGAGATGGCCCTGGGACGCCCTGACCGAATTTTCGTGCGCAAAACCGCGGCTGTGACCCAAGATGTTTGGGCCTATGGCACGAGTTCCGTTCGCCCCGGTCTAAGCCTGGGGCTCGGCATGGGTTCAGGCGGAGGCGGCTTTTACGGTGGAGGAATGGGGCTCGCGTCCGATTCCGGCCATGAGGATCGCGCACGGGTCGTTTTTGAGAATGGCGTCGTCGTCGCCGTCGAAAAGCTTCAGCGCTGACCGCGCTCAGACCGACCGGAATTCCTTGTTGATTCTTTGGATTTCGCCTTGGCGCACGCCCGCCCGCTTTGCAAAGGCCGGCCATTGGGTGACGGCCTGCCTGACCTCACTGAGCAAGGTTTTGGCCTCGCCGATTGCGAAGCGTGCGGCGAGCGCCAAGCAATCCTCGCGCTCGATGCCGTCGTATTTGCCGTTGACCGACATTAAATGTTGATTGGTCCATTCTCCGGACGGATTGTGGGCGAAGGTTAGGTCGTAGGCGGGGGAGAGCCGCCAGGCGCCGTCCTTTGGAAGCAGGAAAGAGATGTTTTTCGTGTGGTCGTCGCAGTTGCGCGCCATGACATTGAAGGCCATGCGGCGAAAGGCCTCCACATCGGCGGCGTGCCCCAGTTTCAGTTGGCGCATGGCCATGAAGAGTTGCTCATAGCTGTGGGTGGACTTTTTCTTGAAGTCGAGATGGTCCATTGCGCACAGGCTTTCCAGGTGATGCTTGGTTCCGTCATCCTCCCGGTCAAAACGCTTGGTCATGAAGTGCGCGCGTCCGTTTTCTTCCAGGAGTCGGGACTCAGGGATGTCGATGCCCGCGGCTTTTGCCATTAAGGAATAGGCATATTCGATGCGGCCGAAGTCGCGGGACTGTCCCAGCTCCAGATCCTGGCCCATGCCGTCGAACTTCAAAAGCCAATGTTCGAAACCAGGAAGCAAGTCAAACTGTCCGGAGCGAACCTCTGATGTCGTCGGATTCCAGCCAATCACCGCCTTCGCGCGGGCTCCATTGGCGGAGCTGCCGACTTCGATGATACTGCGCAGGGCGGCTTCGGTCTCCGAGTCCTCATGGAGGTTCCCGGACAGGAATTTGCGGGCCACTTCTACCAGCTCGCGCATTTCCAGCGCCGTCGGAATTTTTGTCCGGGGCCCGCGGGCGGGTTTAAGCTCAAGCGCGCCCATCGCGCGCTTGCCCATGTATGCCAGGCGATCGAGCGCGCTGATGCGCGCTTTCGGGATGCCGCGTTCGGCCATGTATTTGTCGATGAGCGCGTTGCCGAATTCGTCAGGAAGCGCGTCTGCGAGCATGGCGGGAAGGCGGCGATACGTCGCTTCTGGCAGGTCCGTGAAGACGAAGGGCGTTTCCGATTCGTCGGCTCGCATGTGAAGGGGTGCTAGCTGTAGGCCGGTGCGGCCAAACTCCTTGTCATAGGCGAAAACGTAATAGCCTAGGCTTGGGTCTAGCGCCGCAGCCCCCACGAACCGGTCCCAGGCATAGACTTCGATGCGCGGGACCGAGTGGTAGCTCTCGAGAGGAGGATTAGTCTTTTTCGCCATGGGCCCTCTTCGGCCGTGGGGCGCGCGCCCGGAGCCGAGCGGTATGGGTCGGGGTCATATGTAACGGATTGATCGTGACCCGAGGTGCTAGGGCTTGAAGCCATTCTTCTTTATTTAACGCCCGCACCACGCGGATCAGGGTGCCTAGATTGGCGCCTGTTCCGCCCTCCAAGTGGCGCAGTGCCGTCATGCTGACTCCCGCTTGGGCGGCCAGCGCGTTCTGCGCGACGTTCTTTTGTAGCCGAAGCGCTCGGATGTTTTTGCCGATCGCAAGGGCGAGTTCTTCGGGACTTGAGATGGTATTCATAAAATATCCTTTTAGAACATTACATGCGAAAAAATACATTTAAACGTTCTTTATAAAACAATTATAGTCAATAATATATTATAAGTCAAGTGTTTATATATGTTCTAATTAAAACATAAATAACAAGCGCATAAAATCCGTGCAACTACCTTGTCAGAGGGGTATAAGTCCGCATATACGATCTCAAGCCAAAGGGATTCAATTCCGTTAGTTAGGCTCGTTCAGGGGAGGCATTTATGCAAAAGGAAGAAGGAAAGACGTCATTTGTTCCGGCCCTCATCGCGCTTGGGACGGGCATTGCGTTGGGAATGCTGTTGGCCCCGAAAAAAGGATCGGAGATGCGCGACGATCTGACCGATGTGCTTCGCCGCAACCGCGAGAAGGCGCTGGGTCTGGCGGCGAAAATCGCTTGGGAGATTCCGCGGCGATTCAAGATCGCCGCGGGTGTCGGCGCCGCCAAGGGTGTCGCCGTCGAAGCGTTGCACGAGGCGAGAGACGGAGTCGCCTCGGCATTGCGTGGATAACAGAAAAGAGGATAAAATGACCATAAAAAAAAGCTGGCTCGGGATGGGCACGATCGGACGAGGTTGTCCCGGTCGTAGTTGAAAGCTGTTGAGGCGAGGTCTTCATTCTACTCAAGCGTTCGTTTGCTGTCCAATTTCTCGTCGAGATAGCGTTTCCGTGAGCCGTGACATCAGCGTATGGCCCTTGATCTTACGCCACGTCAGCTCGGCTTTGAGCAACGCGCTCGCGGCCCAGCGCT